>CAZFUS010000036.1:0-23542 GCA_964522485.1 uncultured Enterobacteriaceae bacterium
CGAGAGCGACGTCGTACATCTCTTCAATGGCCGTGACATGAGCGGCTGGGAGCACCAAGGGTGACGCGATCCTGACCGTCAAGTCCACTAAAACAGGTTAAAGCGACCGAACATATCATAATGCCGTTCAGGCGCTTTCCTCCTGACGACGCGAGAATTCTATAATGGGGGACAGGCTTATGCGCAAGAGCTGCGTCGTTCATCAGTTCAATCTGTTAGTGGATCTGAACGCGAAGAAAATCGACCTGCTCCAGACACTGGAGCGCGATGCACGTGACTACACCAAGGATGAAATGATCCGTGATGAGGACGAGGAGGCCTGCAATTTCTTTACGGTACGCTCCGGCTGGGCCTATGCCAGCCGCGTGCTGGCTGATGGTGAACGCCAGATTCTGGATATCTTCCTGCCCGGGCAGGTCATGGGCCTGCGCGAAGTCTGCTTCAATCAATCATTGTCGCGTTTTGTCGCTCTGACCGATGTAGTAGCGTGTCCATTTCCGAAAAAGCGTCTGACTGAGATCATTGACAAAGCGCCGCGCCTGTCGGATTTGTTTTTCTGATCATGGCGCGTGAGCAATCCATGCTTATCGAACGCATTATCAACTGAAATCCGATATCGACACACCTCGAAAAGATATGAGCACTGCCACCGATTACCTCAAACAGATTTCCGCCGACCGTGCCTGAGACTCGGTAAACCGGATAAATAATCGAACCCGGCGGGCAGCTCTTGGTCTGGAAGGGGAGATCAGGGCCCGCCTCCTGGCCAGCGTTTGTGCCGCGTTAGGCGCCGGTCTCGTACTCGATAAATTATTGCCGCGCTAGATTCAAAACCGACTTGTTCATTATCAATCACATGGCCGTCAATATATAATTCACCGAATTTCATGTACTTATAGTGACAGCGAGCCGGCATCCGACAGTAACTGGATATGCCAACCGGTTCTTGAACTATTGATACTGGCGCCGCGTCTCATGGAGTGTATTAAAATGGAATCGGATGTATTCATTTTCTATTTATAAGACAGGAGTATGGCCATGAAGCAGATTAACGAAGCGAATACTGGTTTGAATTTACGTCAGCTGGCGTTGGCATTGCTTCTCATAGCTGGCACATCATTAGGGCTGGCAGCCTGCGATACAAACGATTCGATGGAGGAAGCCGGTGAATCGATAGATGAAGCCGCTGAAGAAGTTGAGGACGAAGTCGACGACAATACCTGATTGCCGCAACTAGGCAGTAACGAAGGCTGCGGGGCATTCTTTCCAGGAAGGATTTTCTGTCCCGCGACCTTCCTCTCGTATAACACTATATAACGAGGCAGTAACCATGAACACAAATGATCACGATATCGCCAAGTTAAAGGCGGATATTGATACACTGCGCAAAGATTTTTCGACGGTGGCAGATACTTTGAAGCAATTATCAACGGAACAGGCCCGCGAGTCCGTGGTCCGTGTCCGCCAGCATGCCGAAAAAACCACCCGGCAAATAGAAGAAGAAATCCAGAAGCGCCCGATCACCAGCATGCTAACCGCATTCGGTGTTGGATTCATTTTAGCAAAGCTGTTGGATCGTTAATTATCCGGTATGAGTCCTGACTGATTTGACCCCGCCTCTGAGCATGCTTTCAACTTTTAAATGCCTGCCAGACGGGCTTAATCAGTGTAACCACGCCAAGTGTAACGGCACCAGCCACGATACCCGTTAATGCATTCAGCAGTACAGGCGTGATCACCGCCAGCAACCCGCCCGCGCCAGAAGTCCAGTCATGTATCAGGTCATGAACAACGGGAATCCCGTGCGTCAGTATACCGCCACCGACCAGGAACATCGCTGCCATCCCGATAATGGACAAACCCTTCATCATGTACGGAGCGGCCATAAGAATCGCCCCGCCCACACCGCGCAGAATTCTGTCAGAGACCTGATTTCCGGACTGGCGAAGCAAATAGGCGCCGATATCGTCCAGTTTTACGATAGCGGCCACAAGACCATAGATACCAACCGTCGCAACGGCCGCGATGATTGTCAGTACAGCAACCTGGGTCAGGAAAGTTGCGGTAGCCACCGTCCCCAGCGTAATCGCAATAATTTCTGCCGACAGTATGAAATCCGTACGTATCGCACCCTTAATCTTGCGCTTTTCAAACGCGACCATATCCACGCCGGGATCTGCAGCTGCCCGCTTCAGATCCATCTTGTGGCTGTCATCCTCGGCTTGACTGTGCAGTAGTTTATGGGCGAGTTTTTCGAAGCCTTCATAGCAAAGAAAAAGGCCGCCGACCATCAGCAACGGAGTAATCAGCCAGGACGCCAGCGCGCTGATCAGTAAAGCGGCGGGCACCAGAATCAGCTTGTTCAGAGTCGAACCCTTGGCGACGGCCCAGACCACGGGCAATTCGCGTTTGACGCGTACACCCGTTACCTGCTCGGCATTCAGTGCCAGATCGTCGCCCAGCACGCCAGCGGTCTTCTTGGCAGCAGCCTTGGTCATGACGGATACGTCGTCCAATACGCTGGCGATATCGTCTAACAGGGCTAGAAGGCTGGTGGCGGCCATAGTTTTCCTGATTTATGAACGGGCTATTGAGCTTATCAGAATTATCCGATCAAACAGGGGATGCAGTCATCAAAGGCAAACATACAGGTTCAGTTCTTCAGCCTGTAACCTGTCTTGAATATCCACCACACCGTACTCAGGCATAGCACCAGGAAGACGAGCGTCATACCGAGACTGACATGAATGCTCACATCGGAAATGCCGTAAAAGCTCCAGCGAAATCCGCTGATCAGGTAGACCACGGGATTGAACAGAGTAATCTTTTGCCAGAGCGGCGGCAGCATATCGATGGAATAGAAACTGCCACCCAGGAACGTCAGTGGCGTTACAATCATAAGCGGCACCACCTGCAGCTTTTCGAAACCATCCGCCCAGACACCGATAATGAAACCGAACAGGCTGAATGTAACCGCTGTCAGCACAAGGAATCCGAACATCCAGAATGGATGTTCGATATCATAATCCACAAACAGGCGCGCTGTAGCCAGAATAAGTAATCCGAGGATAACCGATTTGGTTGCGGCAGCACCGACATAGCCGGTAACGATTTCGACATGGGAGATTGGTGCGGAAAGTACCTCGTAGATAGTCCCCGAAAACTTAGGCATGTAAATTCCGAATGAGGCATTGGAGATACTTTCGTTCAACAGCGATAGCATAATCAGGCCAGGGATAATGAAGGCACCGTAACTGACACCATCGATTTCCACCATGCGGGAGCCGATAGCGGCGCCAAACACAACGAAGTAAAGTGAAGTGGATAACACTGGCGAAGCAATACTCTGCATAAGCGTGCGACCGGTGCGCGCCATCTCGAAACCATAAATCGCTCGAATCGCATACAGATTCATGACTGTTCTCTCACCAGGCTGACGAAGATTTCTTCCAATGAACTCTCTCTGGAACGAAGGTTTCTGAAATCGATGCCGTACCTGTCCAGCTGACGCAGCAATTCGGCGATACCAGTATGCTCACTCTGCGTGTCAAAGGTGTAAATCAGCTCATTGCCATCAGCTGTGAGTTCAAGCGGATAAGCACCAAGCCCTGCGGGAATAGCGGCCAATGGCTGCTGTAGGTGCAACCGCAGCTGGCGTTTGCCGAGTTTTTCCATCAGTAAAGCTTTTTCCTCTACCAGAATCAGTCTGCCCTTACTGATGACACCGATACGATCGGCCATCTCCTCGGCTTCCTCGATATAGTGTGTCGTCAGAATGATTGTCACGCCGCTTTCACGGAGTCCCCGGACCATCTCCCACATATCACGCCGCAATTCGACGTCAACGCCGGCGGTCGGTTCATCCAGAAACAATATCTGCGGCTCGTGTGACAAAGCCTTGGCGATCATCACCCGGCGTTTCATGCCGCCTGACAGCGCCATGATTTTGGAATCCTTCTTATCCCAAAGGGAGAGGTCACGCAGTACCTTCTCACAATAGTCCGGGTTCGGCGGCTTGCCGAACAGACCACGGCTGAAATTCACTGTGGCCCAGACACTTTCGAAGAGATCAGTGGAAAGTTCCTGGGGCACCAGGCCAATCCTGGATCGGGCCGCGCGGAAATCCGTGACGATGTCATGGCCGTCAGCCAGTACGGTTCCTTCACCCGGATTCACAATTCCACAGATGATACTGATCAGCGTCGTCTTCCCGGCACCGTTCGGTCCCAGAAGCGCGAAGATCTCACCGCGCCGGATATCCAGATCGATATTCGTCAGCGCCTGAAAGCCCGAAGTATAAATTTTACTCAGATTCCGAACCGAGATGATCGGCTGCATCTGACCTCCTTGAGTCATTGCACCATGGCAGGCGTGATTGTAAACGAAGAAGCATCAACCCGCCTGTCGTTCAGCAGACTGTAAAATAATGTCAGGAATGCGGTTAAGCCAGGGTAATAATCGGCGCGCAGACTGCCATAAATCAAAGCGGCATAAAATTTTTCGTCACTGGCAGGTGCTTCTGATGAGGTTCACGCCGCCCGCTTGAGCGCGCGTTCGAAGTCGCGGCGCCAGTCGGTCCCGTCGATTATGTAATTGTAACCACAGACGACCGACGGCTTGCGTTCGGCAACGAGTTCCAGAAGACGGGCACCCCGCTTGCGTATCGTATCCTGAGGCCCGAAAGGATTGAGCCGCATTTTACTGCCCGGTGGAAACGCGTAATCACAGGCGAACAGCACATCTTCGAACAGATAGGCAGTCCAGCCGGGGCTGTGGCCGCCGATATGGAAAGCTTCAATGCCATTTTCTGCGAAATCGCCGGTGAAGCGATCGTCAACCGGAAAAGCGGCGACCAGCGGGTGGGCAGCATCGGCCTCGTGCAGATGGACACGGGCATTCCACAGCGCGCGGTACTGGTTCGATGCACCGAGAAAATCCTTATGGGTAAAGTAAATGTCGGTGACGGGCTCGAGAGTGCGGTTGAACGCTGAAGGGCAATCGATCCACAGGGCTCCGCTAGCCGTCTCTACCCGGTAGGCGGCGTGTTCAAGCCCCAGCCGCGGCTGCGAGAGCAACTGTGTCACCTGCTCGGTTACCCGGCTGGGTGTGACGCGGTAGGCTGTCTCGACCTGCTCCCAGGACACGAACTTGTCATGGCGGGCACCGCAGAACGGACAGACATCCGGCATGTCGCCGATCATGTTGTAGCCACAGGTCGTGCAGACCCACTGCTTCACGGAAAAGGTATCAGGGAGCTTGCCCATAGTGATCTCCTTAACAGAATTGCGAATCGATACATAGAAGTGTAAAACCTCAACTTAACTTGAGGTCAAGAGTATAACCATGGGAAAAATCAATCCTGTCGATTACAAGAAGGAATTAACCGTGGGCGAGGTCGCTGCCCGTAGCGGCGTAACCGTTTCCGCGCTTCACTTCTACGAATCCAGGGGGCTGATCAAGAGCCGCCGCAACCAGGGCAATCAGCGACGCTATCCACGCGAGGCGCTGCGCCGCGTGGCTGTTATCAAGGTCGCGCAACGCGTTGGTATACCGCTGGCTTCAATTCACGATGCCCTGATGACACTACCGGAAGGCCGCACACCCACGGCCGCGGACTGGCGCAAGCTGTCGGTGAGATGGAAAGCGGAACTGGACGATCGGATCACCCGGCTGACCCGGCTCCGGGGTCAACTCACCGGCTGTATCGGCTGCGGTTGCCTGTCGCTGGATGCCTGCCCCTTACGCAATCCCCGTGACGAGCTTTCCGAACAGGGGCCCGGACCAAGGCTGCTTGATCCGGACTAGCCTTGATCCGATTATTTTTCCGGTATCGGCGAGCATATCGCCACGATAGACAATTTCCTTTGGTGGCGACAAAAATACTGCCCTACTTTCAGGTCTTCAGCAGCTTATCAGTGTATTCGTATTCCTGATCATAGGGTCGGCTGCCTGGCTTAATTTCATCTGCTAATTTCATTCAGAGTCATACGCGCCAGTTTTTCAATCGACTCCAGGCTGACGTCCGCCTTCTTGATAAACTCATCATCATAGCGGCTCGGATCGGCCCATTGAGCGCCGCGGATCTCGCAGCGTTTGGCCAGTTTCGTCAGTCCCAGGTCTTCCAGCTTGAACCCGAGATCTGTCCACTGCAGCGACAGCTCCAGTTCTTCCCTGTCGGAACGCTTGTTGGTTTCCTGCGCACTGCGCAGGTAAATGCTGGTCCGACGAATCACCTTGATGACATCCCTTAAAGCAGCAATGGATTCCTGCTTTCTTTTCTGACGGGCACGGCGGAGGTTGGCAAGCCATTTGATGAGATGGGAAAACAGCGTTTCCCAGCCTTTCTGGGTGATCATGTCATGTTCCCTGACAGGCGGAAGGCGAATATCCGTACCCGTATGAGATTGCAATCATCAGTTTACTGACAGTGACGTGCTGCGTCACTGTTACAGCCTGTTCAACACTCGTCCTGTACGGCCATGATGGTACTGGCTCTGGCGTAGAACAGATTGTAATAGATTAATCCCAGCCATTCGTGTATCGCGCTCTGACTGATCTGCAGAGCCTTCAGGCTCGGCCACCAGCGTTTAGCCGTCTCAAGATGGACAAAGACGTCTTTAAGATAACCGGTCGGCGCCGGCGTGACGTTCATACCCACCGTCTCGAACGCATACAGGGCACGTGGCATATGCACAGCATGGGTTACCAGAAAGATGGTGTCGATCGCCTCGCCTTCCAGCAGCTTCTGCGAGCAAACGGCACTGACGAAGGTATTCGGACTGCTTTCCTCCAGCCATCTGGCACGGCTGTCGAAGGCCTGCTGCAATGCCTCGTTCATCAGGTCGGCTTCGGAACGCGTCTCGCCACGCGGCCGACCGCCGCTGACAAGAACCGGCAGATCCGTTGCTTCGTTCAGACGCTGCGCATAACGCAGTCGCATCAGCGCATACTCGCCGACCGCGTCACCACCGCCGTATTCCGGGGCGCCGTAATAGCGGCTGGCGCCGAGCACGACGATAGCCTGTTCACCATCGGCCTCGACGGTATCGGTCAGGGACGGCGTGTCTTCAAGAGTACCGATGAAGAATTCGGCTACCGGTGCAATCGACAGCAGATACAGCGACAGGATACCCAGAAACAGACACCAGCGGCCGAAACGCGGCAGCATGAACAGGCACAGAAAGCCGAGCGCCAGCAGCAGGAAGATCAGGCCTGGCGGCAGCAACAGGGCATGTGCTAGGCCAACCATGGCGGACTCCGTAAGCAAAAGTTGTCCGCAAGTATAGTCACGTATCTGCCAATAAAGTGGACCTAATACTCAGTTTTTATTGATTATTTTTTGATTTCCTGCCAAAGCCGCCCCATCGGCCGCTCTGTGTTGCAGCGACGGTGGACACAAAATCTTCACCCCGGCGACATCGGAATGTCATGCAACCTGCCTAGGGTGATAAGGAATTCAAATCCGGGCGGGCAGTTCCATTATGAAATGCAATAGCAAATCTCCGGACTGGATGGTCAGGCTCGAACAGGTTGGTGCGACCTATCCCAACGGTACCTGTACGCTTAATCCGGTCAATATCGATCGACGGGCGGGAGAATTTACGGTCTTGCTGGGCCTTTCAGGCGCGGGGAAATCCACCCTACAGCGAGTACAGTGACGTGCAATCGCTCCGGGCATCATAGCTGATAATTACGCTGACGTTAGTCTGTCCCCAAACGACGGAAATAATCGCGTGCCACAGACATAACCCTCGGTGCCAGCAACAGACTGGCGATCATGGTGGGGATCGCCATCAGCCCGAAACCGGTAGTGATCAGATAGATCACTACCTCAACCGGGCCCATTGCACCGGCAACGATAAACAGGATATAGGCGTACCTGTACCAGTGTTGGTGTTCGGCGCCGATAAGAAAGCCCAGGCACTTGGCACCATAGTACCAGTACGTAAACAGGGTGCTCATGCTGAACACAACTACCAGGCAGATAATCAGCCAGGCACCGGTACCACCCAGCGAATCGACAAAAGCGGCCGCCGTCAGTGATGCTCCGGCCATCCCTTCACCTTCCTGCCAGACGCCGGTAATCAGGATCAGCAGGGCGGTGCAGGTACATACAATAATTGTGTCAATAATCGGGCCCATCATTGCTACCAGACCCTCGCGCACCGGCTCATGCGTGCGCGCGGCGCCATGCGCCATTACCTCGGTCCCCATGCCGGCCTCATTGGAAAAAGCACCCTGGCGAACGCCGACAATCATCACGCCCAGCAATCCGCCGGCCATCGCCTGACCAGAGAAAGCGTCGGTTATAATCAGCCGCAAAGTGTCGGGAATCTGCCCGGCATTAAGTATAAGAATGACACAGGCCGTTACCAGATAGAGCAGTACCATGGCCGGCACAAGGCGTGCAGCGACGTAACCGATCCGTTCAATGCCGCCAAAAATCACCACAGCCACCAATGCCGCAATACTCAGGCCGAACAGGAGATTGAACATACTTGCCTGGTTCACACTGATGATCTCCTGAGGGATGAGAATGGCATCGCGCACAGCCTCGGTAAGCTGGTTGATCTGGAATATCGGCAGCGTTCCGACAAGGCCCCCCAGGCAGAAGAACATGGCGAGTCCCCGCCAACTGTGCCCCAGGCCATCCCGAATCATATACATCGGCCCGCCCTGTAGCCGGCCAAGGCTGTCTTTGCCGCGAAACAAAATCGACAGCGTGCAGGTGAAAAACTTGGTTGCGACTCCGACCAGGGCGGTGATCCACATCCAGAACACCGCCCCGGGTCCGCCCATGCTGATCGCCAGCGCCACACCGGCGATGTTGCCCAGACCCAGCGTACCGGACAGTGCCGCCGACAGCGCCTGGAAATGGGTGATGTCACCCGGATCGTCTTCCTGATCGTAGTGACCACGCAGAATTCGTATTGCATGGCCAAAGTAGCGATAGGGCAGGGCCTTCGAATAGATCACGAAGAACAGGCCGCCGCCGACGATCAGGGAAATAAGCGGTATGCCCCAGAGAAAATCCGAAATCGTGGCAAAAACGGTTTCTGCGGTTTGCATGGAGTGAACTTCCGTGCCGGCGTCGGACCCTGCTTACCAGCGCCGGCATCAAGCCGGAACGGATATCACGCTTTATTCAGAGACCGAAAGTCCGGAGGCCTGACGATCGGCGTGATAGGAAGACCGCACCATGGGGCCGCTGGCGACATTGCTGAAGCCGAGGCCACAAGCGTACTCGCCGAGTTCCTCGAACTCTTCCGGTGTTACGAACCGATCGACCGGCAGATGATGGCGGCTGGGCTGCAGATACTGACCGAGGGTCAGCATATCGACATCATGCGCCCGCAGATCGGCAAGTACCTGCCTGACCTCATCCAGGGTTTCGCCGAGGCCGAGCATCAGTCCGGATTTGGTCGGCACATGCGGCAGGCGTTGCCTGACCCGCTTCAGGAGCGACAACGAACCTTCGTAAACAGCACCCGGCCGTGCATAGCGATACAGGCGCGGCACGGTTTCAAGATTATGATTAAAGACATCCGGTGCCATGTTGGTAAAAGCGTCGATCGCGATATCTTCGCGCTTGCGAAAATCCGGTGTCAGCACTTCGATGCGGATACCGGGCACACGATTACGAATAGCGCACACGCAGGCGACAAAATGCGCGGCACCACCGTCCTTCAGATCATCGCGATCCACTGACGTGATAACAACATAGTTGAGTCCCATCTGTTCGACAGCGTCGGCAAGATGTGCGGGTTCATTTGGATCCAGCGGGTCGGGACGGCCGTGGGCGACGTCGCAGAACGGACAGCGGCGGGTACATAGATCACCCATGATCATGAACGTCGCGGTACCGTGCGCGAAACACTCACCCAGGTTCGGACAGGCAGCCTCCTCGCAGACAGTATGCAGCTGCTTGTCGCGGAGCAGTTTTTTCAGCGCCAGTACCCCGGGATCGGTTGGTGCCCGGGCGCGGATCCAGTGGGGTTTGCGCGGTATTGGCGCGCCTTCGACGCGGATCGGGATTTTCAGTGGCCGGGTCTTGGCTTCGCCGCGACTGGCGCGCGGACGTCTCTGCGCGTCATTCATCCGCTACAACCTCCGAGACGGAACGATCGAGTGACAGTTGCAGCATCGGCAGATGCAACTGCTCCTGCAGATGCGGCAGCAGGCTCCTGGAAGCGGACTTCACAGTGACTTCGACACCGCGGTCCGCGAGCTGTGTGACCTTGAGTCCGGGATAGCCGCAGGGATCGATACGACCGAACGGCTCCAGGTTCATGGCGACGTTGAGCGACAGACCATGATAGCTGCAGCCGTTTTTGACGCGCAACCCGAGCGCAGCGATTTTGGCATCCTGTACGAAGACACCGGGCGCTCCCTCATGTCGCTCGGCGACCAGTCCCAGGCTGTCAAGATAATTGATGAGCGCCTGCTCAAGACGATGAACCAGGCTGCGGACTCCGTAACCCCGCCGTTTCAGGTCCAGCAGTACGTAAACTACCAGCTGGCCGGGGCCGTGATAGGTGACCTGACCACCACGGTCGGTTTTCACGACCGGAATACCGCCGGCGTCATGCACGTGTTCGTCACGGCCGCCGAGCCCGAGCGTGAATACCGGCGGATGCTGTAGCAGCCAGATTTCGTCCGGCATGTCTTCATCACGCACATCAGTATAGGCACGCATGCGGGCGTAAGCGGTCTGATAGTCGATCAGACCAACGTCACGAACCACGATTTCGCTGTCTTCAGTGACGATCACAGTGCCATTACGATGCGGCTGTCGCCGGTCAATTCCTGATAAATCGCGTCAAGCTGGGCGCGACTCTGTGCCCTGATGGTTACAGTGACGGACATGTAGCGGCCACCGCTCGACAGGCGTTTATGAACCATACCCTCGGCGAGATCCGGCGCATGGCGGCGTATCAGACTCACCACCAGCGCATCGAAATCCTCAGCGGCACTACCGAAGGCCTTGATCGGGAATTCGCACGGAAATTCGAGCAGCGACTCATCATGGTCGGACTGGTTTTCTGATTCCGGATAATGCATGGGATAATGGCTGAAACTGGATAACCGATTCTGCTTATACATTCTGATCGTATCAGACTTTTCAAGGTTCCTCTGCCGGATAAACACTGAGAACCGGCCTTGACAAGACAGCGGGGCCGTCGCAGTCAGACATGACTGTCATCATGTCGCCGTCACGCCAGACGAGTCATCAACCAGAAAGGCCAGGGTCGCATTGATCAGTATAGACGCTCACCCCGACCTGTTGTCACTACTGACTTTCTATTATATAACTCATTGTAAATACGAATAAATGTTACTCAAACACCGAGAACATCTGAAACATGGAGCCGTGCGGGGTGCGCGGTTACAATAACTCAGAAGATTCCGACTGCCGGCCATTGCTCAGTATCACCGCCCAGAACCGATCTCAAGACCATTGCCATGGATTTCAAAAACTACGACAGCCAGAGTACTTACGATGAACTCATTGCGCCTTCGGGCCGGGCCCGCGCTCACGCGCGCCACCTTATCAAATACCTGAAGTCTCTGTCAGAAACCGACTTACAGGAGCGCAAGGAGGCCTCGGACCTGGCCATTGCCATCATGGGGATCACTTACACGGTTTATACCGATGAAGGTCAGACCGACACCATCTGGCCATTCGATATCATTCCGCGCATCATTCCCAGGAAAGAATGGGAGCGCACCGATAAAGGCCTGAAGCAACGCGTCCGTGCGCTGAATCTGTTCATCGGGGATGTCTATGGTGAACAGAAAATCCTGAAAGACGGGATCATCCCGAAGGACATCATCCTGCAATCGCGTAATTTCCGTAAACAGGCGGTCGGCATGCGGCCACATCTCGATGTCTGGGCCCACATCTGCGGTTGCGATCTGGTACGCGACAAGAATGGCGAAATGTATGTTCTTGAAGACAATCTGCGGGTGCCCTCCGGTGTTTCCTACATGCTTGAAAACCGTCAGGTGACCAAGCGCATCTTTCCGGAATTGTTCGAGGACTACGCTATACAGCCGATCGATGACTACCCGTCACAATTATTCGATATCCTGGCATCGGTGGCGCCGGAACCAAAGGAATATCCGGAAGTCGTCGTGCTGACACCGGGAATTTACAACTCTGCCTATTTCGAACACGCCTATCTTGCCCAGCAGATGGGCGCAGAACTGGTCGAAGGCCGCGATTTGGTCGTCGGTGATGATGACTGCGTTTACATGCGCACCGTATCCGGCCTGTCACGTGTCGATGTCATTTACCGTCGCATAGACGATCTGTTCCTTGACCCGGAAACTTTCAATCCAGACTCGGTACTCGGCGTTCCGGGTCTGTTTCGTGCCTGGCGCAAGGGCAATGTCACCCTGGCCAATGCCCCGGGATGCGGTATCGCCGATGATAAAGTGGTTTGTTACTACGTACCGGACATGATCCGCTACTACCTCAGCGAAGAACCGATCCTGCATAACGTCGAAACCTATCTGTGTGAAAACAAGAACGAGCGCGATTATGTGCTCAAGAATCTCGACAAGCTGGTCGTGAAACCGGCTAATGAATCCGGCGGTTACGGCATGCTGATCGGCCCGAAATCGACGCTGAAAGAGCGCAAGGCAATGGCGGCCCGCATCAAAAAAACGCCCCGCGAATACATCGCCCAGCCCACGCTGCCGCTGTCCACGGCACCGACATTGTTTGGCAACAGACTGGAGCCCCGGCATCTGGATCTGCGGCCTTTTATCCTCTCGGGCGAACACACATTCGTGACCACCGGCGGATTGACACGTGTCGCCCTGCGCAAGGGTTCACTGGTGGTCAATTCATCACAGGGCGGGGGCAGCAAAGATACCTGGATAGTCGACCTGGAGGCGCAATAGTCATGCTCTCCCGCGTCGCTGAACAGCTCTACTGGTTCGCCCGTAACATTGAGCGCGCCGAAAATACCGCCCGTCTCATCAACGTCAATACCAATCTGCTGCTGGATCTGCCGCGCCAGCATGAATTCGGCTGGGAATCGCTGATTGAGATCACCGGCGGTGAGGCATTATTTGCAGATTTGTATGACACGCCGGACGAACGCAATGTGATCCGCTTTCTGGTCAGTGACAACTCGAATCCGAGTTCGATCCAGGCATGTCTGTTCTTTGCCCGTGAAAACCTGCGTACCACCCGCGATATTGTGCCGCGTGAGGCCTGGGAACTGGTGAATGACCTCCATCTTTTCACCAAAAACAGCATCAATAACGGCCTGTCGCGGCGCCGACGCTGGAGCTTCATGAAAAACATCATCGGCGGTTCGCACCAGATCACCGGTCTATTGTCCGGGACCGTGAATCACGATGTCGGTTACGATTTCATGCGCCTGGGTCGCAATCTGGAACGCGCCGATATGACCTCGCGCATCGTGGACGTACGGTCTGCTGACTTGCTGCTGGAGCATGAGGGCCTGACGCCGTTTGAAAACATCCAGTGGATGAGCGTGCTTAAGTCACTGACGGCCTACCAGATGTATCGCCAGCATGTGAAGATGCGAGTGCGTGGTCCACAGGTACTGAAGTTCCTGTTACAGACGGAAGCGTTTCCGCGATCACTTGCACATTGTCTGCAGCAGGTACAGGTTTGCCTGGAAAACCTGCCGGACAGTGATACCCTGTTGCGTAATGTTCTAAGCCTGCGCCGCAATATCAGGGAGACTGATGTCGACGTACTGGCCAAGACCGGACATGATCTGCATAACTATATCGATCAAATACAGAGCCAGTTCGCGGCCCTGCACACCACGATCACAACACACTATTTTCGCAGCGATGAATCATCATGAAACGTTTCGTCTGCGGTGACAATCAGGTCTTTTTCGAAAACACCCGTTGTCTGGCCTGCGAACGGGAACTCGGATTTATACCAGAAATCCTTGATATGACGGCGCTGGTTCCCGTCGGTGATGGTCATTACAGGGCTGTCGATCAAAGACTTGAGGGGCGGCTGTTTCGCAAATGCAGGAATTACAGCCACCAGCATGTCTGCAACTGGATGGTACCGGTTGAAGATAAGCCACTGTTCTGTATTGCCTGCCGACTCAACCAGATGATTCCCGATCTGTCGCTGCCGGAGAATAGTGATTACTGGCGTGAAATCGAACAGGCCAAAAGGCGGCTGGTGTTCACGCTGTTAGCGCTTGGTCTGCCGTTGATAGGCCGTCATCAGGATCCGCATTACGGGCTGGCGTTCGCCTTTCTTGCTGACACGTCCCAGCCGGGCGAATTCCACGATCAGTCGGGCAGCGGCAATCTGATCATGACCGGTCACAACCAGGGTCTGATCACCATCAACATTGCCGAGGCCGATCCCAGTTATCGTGAGCAAATGCGCATGAACATGAATGAATCGTATCGCACACTGCTCGGCCATTTTCGCCATGAAGTCGGCCATTACTACTGGTACCGGCTGATCTTCAATCGCTACCAGCATGCGGACTTTGTGCGTGTGTTTGGTGATGAAAGCCAGAATTACCAGGCGACCCTGAACCGCTATTATCAGAACGGTCCGCCATCGGACTGGCAGAAGCACTACATCAGTGCTTATGCGTCAGCTCACCCGTGGGAAGACTGGGCCGAATGCTGGGCGCACTACCTGCATATCATGGACACCCTGGAAACCGCACAAGGCTCGCGGCTGCTGAACCGTGACAATCTGCTGAACAATCTGGGCCGCCGGGGACAGCCATTATCAGCAACCATGCTGAGCCTGCCGATTGAGAGCATACTTGGCGTGTGGATTGATTTGAGTGTGGCGATGAACAATCTGAACCGCAGTATCGGCCTGGGCGATTTCTATCCATTCGTGATTAATACAGCGGTTACGGAAAAACTCGCTTTCATTCATAAACTGGTAGCCTCACAGCCGCATGATGCAGACGCAGGCGGCTCAGTTGTGCCCTTCCCAGTCGAATCGCGGTAACGAATAGAACGCAGTGCGTATGTTTTCGCTCCAGGCCTGCCGCAGCTGCTGATAATACGCCGAGTCCAGGTTGTATTTGAAACGGTGGTCCATACGCAGGCTGTCCTTGCGGTAAATCAGGAGTTCAAAGGGCGGTCCCACACCAACATTGCTGCGGCTGGTCGAATCCAGCGACACCAGCGCGCAGCGGGCGGCGTCTTCCAGTGACACCGACGGCTCGATAATCCGATCGAGAATGGTCTTGCCATATTTCAATTCGCCTATCTGAAAAAATGGTGTCTCGGCCGTAGCCAACAGATAGTTACCCTGCGGGTAAATCAGCGCCAGTTGCGGCCGTTCGCTCCCGATCTGGCCGCCGAGGATGAAAGTTACCTCGACATTAAAGCCGCTCTGCTGATCCTCACCGACATACTGCTTTTGCACCTTGCGGCTGATCTCTCCGACATACTGACAGGCTGCGTCCATATCGCCGACACTGAACAGGCTGCGTTTGGCCTGGCTAAACAAACTGCGTTTGGCCTGGGCACTCTCGAGATCTTTTTGCAGCTGACCGACCACCGCCTGGCTCGTGGCCAGATTGCCCGCGGACAGCAGCACCAGCACGGTCTGGCCCTGCTTCACGAACGGATGCATTTTGCTATAGGTGGCAATATTGTCGACACCCGCATTGGTACGCGAATCCGATGCAAACACGAGACCCTCGTTGAGCCGGATGCCGACACAATAAGTCATGCGCAACAACCCGCAGACAAGGCAAGACCGACTGGCTGACAGTTCAGGGACATGGGGAGATCTCGGATGACGTTCGGATTAATTTACCATCAATCATGGCTCCCGCATCAAGTGCGAGTCGCTGGAATAGTAAATCACTGAGAATCCAATGCAAAAGAGATGCTGAACAGGGCGCCAGCTTTTATAATAGTCGGCTGGTTCAGGACATCCGGGAAAGCCGATGAGCGACGTCAAAGAAAATCTGACGAATGTCAGCACATGGTTGCGCGGGGCCTTCATCATCCTGTTCGGTGTGATTTTCTATATCGCGTTCGGCTGGTTGATCTGGCTGCTGGTGCTGTTTCAGTTTGTTACCAAGTTGCTGACCGGTGGCGTCAACCCGCAATTGCTCGAATTCAGCCCCAAAGCGACTGATTACGCCAACCACATCCTGCGTTACGTAACCTTTCAGACGGAGCGGAAACCCTGGCCGCTGGATCGCGATGCCACCACGACCGCAAAGGCGGACGATTCGATCGCGGATCCCGGCAACGAGTCTGCCGGTGACGGCGGCTGACCGTATATCCGCGCTCCGTAGCCCGGTAAGGAGCCGTTTCGGGTGTAAGCATATAATTTTTACTTATTAAAATATGTATAATCAGCAGTTTTAATTATACCTGTGCTCGGTTAGAGTGCAGCGCCTGTTAAATTGACGTTCCAGAGTTCATACCAATAGTGTTGCCCATGCATCAGGCCCAGTCAGCCCAATCCGCCACCGATACGCGCACGCTGCAGCCGGGTATTCCCGGCTTTGACTATGCAGATCTGCACGATCCCACCCGCCTGCGCGAACTGCTGCAGGTATTCGATCGGGAAGCGGAAACCCATCACCCGGAACTGTTTGCGGAATTCAGCCATTACCGCGCAACCGGAGGCGCCGAGCTGACGCCGGAACAGATCTCAGATCTGCTCGTACGCATGGCGCCGCTGGTCGGCGATTTCATCGCCCGCCTGTTCAACGTCACCGACGTGCGCGCGGCGCAGGCTGCCGTCATTCGCCGCGAGGTCGACGTCATATTCGGTTTCAAGAACGAAATCGTGGCCAAGGCCAAGGCCGGCGTCAAAAAGGAAAGTATCGAGGATTGGGATGTACCAGCCATCCTGCGCGGCATTGACTGCCTGAAGCGCCTCCTGGGAGAGGATCGCGAAGACGCCGCCGGCACCGATACTGAACGACTCACCGCCAGTACCGCCCTGCGTCTGAAGCGCGCCGCTGATGCGCCTGAGGGTGACGATATACGCGTTATCCACTCTATTCTGGCCGATGATACCGAGGCCGCCAGACTGTTCAACAGCGAACTGGCGCGGGATCCGGCCGAGGCCATCCCCGAAATCTTCAAATGGCTGCAGCGCTGGTGTGTGCTGGCGCAGCAGAATGAGCACCTGCAGCAGGTGGTTTCCGGCTGGGTCAGCTTCAAGACACCGAAAAAAACCGATTTTGACCTTCTGGTCGAGCACGAGACTATCGACTACGACGGTTACTCGGCCTGGATCGCGCCCGCAGCGGAACGCCGCCGCCGCGACGGCTTCGCCTTGACCGATCAGCGTTTCAACCAGCGTGAGGTTCAGTACGAAGTCGACCACTGCATCTACTGCCATGAGCGCGATACCGATTCCTGCTCCAAGGGCATGCGCAACAAACGCGCCGTGGAAGCCGCAAGCGAGTCCGGCAGCAGGGACATCTACAAGACCAACCCGCTGGGGGTAACCATCAGTGGCTGCCCGCTGGGCGAGAAAATCTCCGAAATGCATGTTATCAAACGCCAGGGCGACAACATCGGCGCACTGGCGCTGGTGATCATCGACAACCCGATGTGTCCCGGTACCGGCCACCGCATCTGCAACGACTGCATGAAAGGCTGTATCTATCAGAAGACCGAGCCGGTCGACATACCGCAGATCGAGACCAATGTCCTGACTGACGTGCTGTTCATGCCGTGGGGTTTCGAAATCTACTCGTTCCTGACGCGCTGGAACCCGCTCAATATCCAGCGCCCGCATGCCCTGCCCTACAACGGCAAGAACGCGCTGGTAGTCGGCCTGGGCCCGGCCGGCTACACACTGTCGCACTATCTGCTGAACGAGGGCTTCGGCGTTGTCGGTATCGATGCGCTCAAGATAGAACCACTGCCGAAGGAGCTGGTGGGCGACAAAGACAATCCACCGGCGCCGATTTATGACTTCAGCACGCTTTACGAGGATCTCGACAAGCGCACTCTCATTGGCTTCGGCGGCGTCGCCGAGTACGGCATCACCGTGCGCTGGGACAAGAACTTCCTCAAGGTCATCTACCTGAACCTGCTGCGCCGGCACGCTTTCCGTTGCTACGGCGGCGTGCGCTTCGGCGGCACTCTGACCATCGAGGAAGCCTGGGAGCTGGGCTTCGACCATATCGCCATCGCCAGCGGCGCCGGCAAGCCCACCATTATCGGCCTCAAGAACAACCTGATCCGCGGTATCCGCAAGGCCTCGGACTTCCTCATGGCGCTGCAACTGACCGGCGCGGCCAAGACCGACTCCCTGGCCAACCTGCAGGTACGGCTACCGGCCGGCGTCATTGGCGGTGGCCTGACCGGTATCGACACCACGACTGAAGTGATGGCTTACTATCCAATTCAGGTCGAAAAGATGCTGAACCGTTATGAAACGCTTATAGCACAACAGGATGAGAGCGCCGTGCGCCAGGCCTATGACCGCGAGGAACTGGAAATCCTCGACGAATTTCTCGAGCACGGCCGCGCCATCCGCGCCGAGCGCGAGCGCGCCAGCGCGGCTGGCGAGGCACCGGATTTCGCGCCGCTGATCGAACAATGGGGCGGCGTGACCATGTTTTACCGCAAGGGCATGCACGACTCACCGGCCTATCGCCAGAACCATGAAGAAATCGCCAAGGCCCTGGAGGAAGGCATACGCCTGGCCGAGGGCATGAATCCGAAAGAAGCGGTGCCGGACGAATACGATGCGCTCAGGGCGGTCAAATTCGACCGGCTGGAGCTGCGGGAAGGCAAGTGGGTCAAGGTCGAGAACGATGTCGAAGTACCCATGAAGAGCCTGTTCGTGGCCGCAGGTACCTCGCCGAATACCATCTACGAGCAGGAACACCCCTATACCTTCCGCATGGACGCCAAATTCTTCCAGCGCTACGAGCCGAAATGGAACGGCACCGACCTGCCGGAACTGGTACCCATGAATGACGATGCCAAGCCGAAAATTGGCAAACCGGCGCCACTGACCTCCTATCATAAGGACGGCAAGTACATCTCCTTCTACGGCGACAACCATCCGGTCTACGCCGGTAATGTGGTGAAAGCGATGGCCAGCGCCAAAGACGGCTATCCGTATGTGGTTGACCTGTTCAAACACGAGTTGGCGAAACTGGATCCGGCCGAGCAGCCGGCGCGCGAAGCTGCACTCGAAGCATTGCACGAGCGACTAGACCGGGAACTGACCGCGACAGTCGTCCAGGTCAACCGCCTGACGCCTACCATCATTGAGGTGATCGTCAAGGCGCCGATGCAGGCGCGCAAGTTCCACCCCGGCCAGTTTTACCGGGTGCAGAACCTGGAGCAGTTGGCACCGGTCGTCGAAGGGACCAGCCTCACGGCCGAGGGTATTGCGCTGACCGGCGCCTGGGTCGACCGCGACAAAGGGCTGATCTCGCTGATCGCCCTTGAAATGGGCACTTCATCGCGGCTGTGCGCACTGTGGCAGCCGGGCGACCCGCTGGTGGTCATGGGGGTCACCGGCGCGCCGACCGAGATCGAGAAAAATGAGACCGTGATGCTGGTCGGCGGCGGTCTCGGCAATGCCGTGCAGTTTTCCATCGGCAAGGCGTTCCGCAACGCCGGCAGCCGCGTCATTTATTTCGCCGGTTACAAACACGCCGGCGATCTGTTCAAGGTCAAGGACATTGAAGAGGCCTCGGATATCATTGTCTGGGCGGTAGACCCGGAGCCTGGCGTCAAACCGATTCCGACGACCCGGCCCCAGGACAAGACCTATATCGGCAACATCATCGAGGCCATGGTGGCCTACGGCCACGGCGAACTCGGCGAGCAGACAATACCGCTCAACGAAGTCGATCGCATGATCGTCATCGGCTCCGACCGCATGATGGCAGCAGTCAAGGAGGCCCGCCACGGCGTTCTGCAGCCCTATCTGAAGCCGGATCATGCGGCTATCGGCTCGATCAACTCGCCTATGCAGTGCATGATGAAAGGCGTCTGCGCTCAGTGCCTGTGCAAGCACATTGATCCGAAAACCGGCGAGGAATACTTTGTCTATTCCTGCTACAACCAGGATCAGGAGCTGGAACGGGTTGATTTCCCGAACCTCAACGCGCGGCTACGCCAGAACAGCGTGCAGGAAAAGCTCTCAAACCAGTGGCTGAACCATTTGTTTGAACTGGAACATTTTCCAAAATCAGCCATTAACCAATAGGCAATCCGGAGGGAGCGCTTCCGTCCGGGCGACATTCTGCTAGCATATCCATAATATCCACAGTCCGGCCGACATGGTTTCGTCGATATGCTGACCAAGAACGAAAACGCCCTGCTCATACAGGCATTACGCAATATTCCCTTTTTCAGTTCGCTCAACGAAGCTGATCTGCATAATATTATCGAAGCCCCGGATAACGGTGTTGAAAGTTATATTTCGCAATCACTGATCGTTCGTGAAGCGGAACCTGGAGACTGTATGTATGTCATCATGGATGGCTGCTGTGTAGTTAACCTGCGTAGTGCGTCCGGCGGCCGTGAAAACACCATCGCCTCCCTTTATGCCGGTGATTACTTTGGCGAGCAGGCACTGTTGCCGGGTGGTACCGGTCGCCGCAATGCCAGCGTACGCGCATTGCACGACAGCCGCCTGTTCCGCATCAGCCGACCGCATATCCTCAAACATGTGCAACCCGACGAAGCGGACGAGTTGAATATCGAACTTGATACACCTGAAGACAGGGATATCAAAAATCTGCTCAAGAAAATGCGGCTGTTCCGCAGCCTGCAGCCGGCAGAACTGGAGAACTTCCATGAGTGGGCGGAGGTTGTTGAGGTCGGCGCGGGCGACTTTATCATCAAGCAGGGTCAACCAGGTGATGAGTTATTCGTTGTACTGGAAGGTGTGGCCGAGGTGTTTTTACTTGATGAGGAAGGCCGTGTGATAGTCCTCGCACAGAACAAGCGTGGTCATTACTTCGGCGAACAGGCTCTGCTGCCGGAGAGTGATGGCAAGCGCAATGCCTATGTACGCATGGAACAACGTGGCCGGCTGCTTAGAGTCCCAAGGCAGCAATTTCTTAAACTATTGACGAGAGACAACACATTGACAAAAACGCTGGCAAGGATTGGGAAACTTCAGAACGAAGTTAACAAGTTGATATCAAAGAGCTGATTGCCTAATCCAGACAATACAGTCTTATCCCGGTTCAGTCCTGTTCTACGGCCGCCTTCGGCACTAATATGTATTCAGCTATGAAAGCTCTGCAGATACAAGGGCTCAAGAAAACCTATGCCAGTGGTCTTGAAGCCCTGCGCGGCATCGACCTTGAAGTTTCCGAAGGCGATTTCTTCGCCCTGCTCGGCCCGAACGGAGCCGGTAAGTCAACCACCATTGGTATCATTACTTCACTGGTGCGAAAAACCTCCGGGCGCATAACGGTTTTCAACCACGATCTGGATGTCGACATAGCCGCCGCCAAGGCCTGTATCGGCATTGTGCCCCAGGAGATCAACTTTTCGCAGTTTGAAACCTGCATGGAGATCGTAGTCAATCAGGCCGGTTATTACGGCATACCCCGGCAGTTGGCAAGGCAGCGTGCGGAAAAATACCTGGATCAGCTGGGACTCCGGAACAAACGCTATGCCCGCTCACGGACGCTTTCCGGCGGCCTCAAGCGCCGGCTGATGATCGCCCGGGCACTGGTGCATGAACCAAAACTGCTGATTCTGGACGAGCCAACGGCCGGGGTCGACGTGGAACTGCGTCGCTCCATGTGGGAGTTTCTGTCCAATCTGAATCACTCAGGGACAACTATCGTACTGACCACACACTATCTGGAAGAGGCTGAAAACCTCTGCAAAAACATCGCCATAATTGACCACGGAATAATTGTGGAAAACACCAGCATGAAAAAACTACTTGGCAAACTCAACACCGAGACATTGATTCTCGATCTCAATACTGAATTACAACAGGCTCCATATTTCACCAATTGCCAAACCCGACTGATTGATCCCTTCTGTCTAGAAATCGAAATTAACAAGACAGCCGGCCTTAATACACTTTTTAAAGAGCTCGAGAACCTTGGCATACAGGTACACAGCATGCGCAACAAGAGCAATCGTCTTGAAGAACTGTTTATGTCACTGGTCAATAATAATAAAGATGGGAAAGCAGCCTGACTTATGAATTGGCAGCAGAAGGGCATCGCTTACCAGACAATGGTGGTAAAGGAAATAAGCCGCTTTATGCGCATCTGGATTCAGACGCTCATACCGCCGGCGATCAGTATGACATTGTACTTCGTAATCTTTGGGAATCTTATAGGATCACGTATTGGTGAGATGGGCGGTTTTACCTACATGCAGTACATCGCCCCCGGCATTATCATGATGTCGATTATAAACAATGCCTATTCAAACGTAGTATCCTCATTTTTCGGTGCCAAGTTTCAGAAGCATATAGAAGAGATGCTCGTTTCGCCGATACCGAATTATCTTATACTCGCTGGCTATATTACCGGCGGCGTTACCCGTGGTCTGCTGGTGGGATTTATTGTATCCCTGGTAGCGCTGTTCTTTACCGAACTTCATATATACAGTTACAGTATAATGATTAGTGTCGTGCTGTTGACCTCGATACTCTTTTCTCTTGGCGGAATGATCAACGGCATTTTTGCGAAAAAATTCGACGATATTTCGATTATACCGACTTTCATCCTCACGCCGCTGACATATCTTGGTGGTGTATTTTACTCTATCGATCTTTTGCCTGAATTCTGGCAGCGGGTATCACTGTTTAACCCGATCCTGTATATGGTTAATGCATTTCGCTACGGGATGCTTGGCGTGTCAGATATCGATGTCGGTTTTGCCTTTAGCATAATTGCCGTGTTCACCGCAGGCCTGACGATTTTCTGTCTTTATATGCTAAACCGGGGAGTAGGTCTGAAGGCCTGAGAAGTAATTTATTCAGTTCTACAGATAAATGCAAGGGAATGGCGGACTTACTGCGGTAGTCGCTCACGTATGCGAACCGTAACCGCTTTGGTAAACTCGCGCGTACCAAGCCGGCCGCCTATATCGCTAGTACACTCGCCATCGGCAATAGCTGATAATAAGGACATTCTCAGTGCGTGCCCCAGATCGTAGCGATCAATATGATCCAGCAGCATACCCATGGCCAGCAGCATGCCTGTAGGATTGCACTTATCCTGCCCAGCGATATCAGGAGCTGTGCCCCCGGACGGATCAAACATGGCAATATCTACAGTATCATCTTCATTGAAACTGAAATTGCCACTGGCACCTGTACCGATACTGCCGGCCAGGCCGCTTGCCATATCAGAAAGAAAATCGCCATATTCGTTTAAAACCAGCACAACCTCAAAGCTTTCGGGATGCATGGCGATTTTGGCCAGCAGGGCATCAAATAGTTCGACGTGATGCGTGACATCCGTAAATTCCTTATGTACATCTTCAACAACTGACTGAAACAATCCGTCAGTCGCTTTTTGAATAGTGTGTTTTGACGAGGATGTGACACCTAAACCCTTTTTTC
>CAZFUS010000037.1:0-23138 GCA_964522485.1 uncultured Enterobacteriaceae bacterium
CCGACTATGACAAGGAGAAGCTGCAGGAGCGTGTTGCGAAGCTGTCCGGCGGTGTCGCCGTGATCAAGGTGGGTGCCGCAACCGAAGTCGAAATGAAGGAGAAGAAGGCCCGCGTCGAGGACGCCCTGCACGCCACCCGTGCAGCGGTTGAGGAAGGCGTGGTGCCCGGCGGCGGCGTCGCCTTCATTCGCGCTTTGCCCGCCCTGGAGAAACTCAAGGGTGACAATGAAGAGCAGACGGCCGGCATCAGTATTGTCCGGCGGGCTATCGAAGAGCCGCTGCGGCAGATCGTCCTGAACGCCGGTGGTGAGCCGTCGGTGGTCGTCAATCAGGTCCGCCAGGCCAAGGATGCCCAGGGTTACGACGCCCAGACAGGCGAAATGGGCGATATGCTGAAACTGGGCATTATCGATCCGACCAAGGTCACCCGGACGGCGCTGCAGAACGCCGCTTCCATTGCCGCCCTGATGATCACGACCGAAGCCATGGTTGCAGAGGCGCCGAAGGAAGAAGGCGAAGGCGCTGGTGCCGGCGCCCCGGATATGGGCGGCATGGGCGGCATGGGCATGATGTAACAGTCAGCCCGGCCACCGGCCTGCCTTCAAAGACCCTGAGCCCCGCCTTGCGCGGGGCTTTTTAGTTCAAGAAATCGCCGCTTGCAAGCGCCTCCCGTAGAGCAAAGTCTGGTGCTGTTACGAGAGGCGGCTTCAGCCGGCGACTCATTTCAACCGTACTTGCTTATCCAGCAGTTTTGCCAGAGGCCTCCAGTCGCCGTGCGGCTTCAGCTTTTCTTTGTAGCAATGCCCTCCTGACCAGCATATCCGATAGGCAGCAGCCTTCCGGCGGCTGGCATGAATACGGTAATGCTCATTGCGGACTTCTATCGCGGCACAATTTTCCAGCGCGATCGCTACGCCGGGGGTGGTACGCATCATTTCCTTCAATGCCGGCTGACGATGCGGCTCGGCATCGTAGTGGGGACAACACAGAGCGTTAAGGAAATTCAAGCCACGCACGCGGATCAGACTCTGGTCACCGGCATTACTGAACTTGCGCGAATCGCTGTTGCCGTAACGGAACCAGCAGATGGCACCGGCACTGAGGCCCGCCAGTACTGCACCTTGTCGGCGCGCACGCTCCAGGTACTTATCAACACCGAGACGGCGCCACAGTTTCATCATGCGCAGTGTATTACCGCCACCAACATAAATAATATCGCTTGCCAGTATGCGCCTGCGAATCTCGCGAACAGGCGGCCGATCACGGTACAGAAGCAGTGAGGTCACGCGACAGCCGAGCGTATCACCATAGTGCCGTTTGAACGCGCTGCAGTAATCCGCATCATCCGAGCTGGCGCTGGGCACAAATAAAATCCGGGGATTGGGTTGATTCGCAGCACGGACGATGGACTCATCAATAGCCAGCGTCTGCGGTGTACGTCCGGCTGGCACACGCAATCGTCCGCCACCTACTGCAAAAACATGGATCGTCATGGCAAATACCTGCTGTCGGTCGTAGTCATACGACTGTCATAAAAGCTTTCCCCTGTTCAGGCAAAGCGCTTTAAACCATAAACCGGTATAATTTGCGCGATTAATCTATGGGCAAGGAGTTTTGTGAATGTCAAAAAACAAAAAGGGCAAAGACAAGGATAACAAGAAAAGGACAACGATGGCCGAGCGTGCCGACCGTCACAAGCTTTATGAACAATCGGTTCAGTGTGTCGAGGCGGAAATCGATTTTGTTGATGTCACCTACAAGCAATTGCGCAAGCGCCATGCCCGGCTGTTGCGCGAGGATTTCTGCGGCACGGCCAATACCTCATGCGAATGGATCCGCCGTCGTAAAACCAACGAAGCCGTCGGCGTGGACCTGGATGGAGAGGTGCTGGATTGGGGACGCAAGAACAATATCGGCAAGTTGAAACCGGAACAGGCTGCCCGCATCAAGTTGCATAACGCCGATGTCATGCAGGTTGAAACGCCGCCCGTCGATATCCTGTTAGCCATGAATTTCAGCTACTGGTTGTTCGAGGAACGGCCGGCGCTGCGCCGGTATTTCGAGCGCGTCCGCGGCGCGCTGCGTGATGACGGGATTTTCTTTCTGGATGCCTTCGGCGGCTATGACGCATGCAGGGAATTGAAGGAACGCACCAAATTCAAGAAGCATACCTATATCTGGGAACAGGCCCAGTACAATCCGATTAACAGTCACATGAGCTGCCGCATCCATTTCAAGATGAAGGACGGTTCCAAACTGGAAAGTGCCTTCACCTATGAATGGCGATTATGGACGTTGCCCGAAATCCGCGAGCTGTTACTCGAGGCTGGATTCAGCAAAGCCACCGTTTACTGGCAGGGAACCGAGGAGGAAACCGGCGAGGGGGACGGCGAATTCTATCCGACCGAGGAGGGCGAAGCCGATGCCGGCTGGATCGCCTATATCGTCGCGGAAAAATGACAGCGGCGGCTAGACGGATAACGCTTTCGGCCGCACGATCTGCCGCAGGCGGCCGGAGCCGGCCTTGAGATTCCATTCGTTGCCGAAATCCAGAATGGCGACCGCAGCGGTGGTCATGAGTTTACCGTCGGCCGTATGCGGTACTTCATCAGCAGCGAGATACTCGACCAGTTCATCCAGGCCCGGATTGTGGCCCACCAGCATCAACACCTGGACTTCGTCCGTATGCCGCCCCAGGACGTCGAGCAACTGGCTGCGGCTGGCTTCATAAATGTCCGGCTCGTAAACCACGACGGTCAGGCCCAGCGCCTGCGCGACACGACGGGCCGTTTTGTCGGCGCGTCTGGCAGGGGAAGACAACAATCGATCCGGGATCAGGTGCTCATGCTGCAGCCACACGCCCATACGCGCGACGTCTTTCTTGCCGCGCCCGGCCAGAGGCCGATCAAAATCTCTGGCTGCATCCGGGTCCCAGTCCGATTTGCCGTGACGCATCACCAGCAGGGTTTTACCTATCATGGCAGCCGCTCTCTCGTCACACTGTCGCCAGGTTGATCATCATATACCGGCATAGTTTACTCGCCTGTGGAATTTACGTAATCTCCCACCTCGGCGGATGCGCCCGGTTATGAACAACGACTCAGGCTCACAATTCTACGCAGCCGTCGATCTGGGCTCGAACAGCTTTCATATGGTGGTGGCGAAATACGCTGACGGCCGTGTCCAGATTGTCGATCGGATCAAGGAAATGGTACGGCTGGCCGATGGCCTGAATGAACAGCGCCGACTGGACGAGGCAACTATTGAACGCACCATCGCCTGCCTGGAACGTTTCGGCCAGCGCCTCAAGGAATTCCCCGCCAGTCATGTCCGCGCAGTCGGCACCAACACTCTGCGCCAGGCTAAAAACAGCACCGAATTCATGGCCCGTGCCCGACGGGCCCTGGGTCACCGCATCGAAGTCATCGCGGGACGTGAAGAAGCCCGGCTTATCTATCTGGGCGTCGCGCATACCGTCTATAAGGCGGGCGAACAGCGGCTGGTGGTCGATATCGGTGGCGGCAGTACCGAACTGGTCATCGGCCAGGACTTTCAGCCCCGGCTGACCGAAAGCCTGTACATGGGCTGTGTCAGCATGACCCGGCAGTTTTTCGCGGATGGCAGGATCAACGCCAAGCGCCTGCGCAAAGCCATTCTGTTCGCGCGTCAGGAAATGGAAGCCATCGTATCCCAATACCGCAGGCAGGGCTGGGACTCGGCAATCGGCGCTTCCGGCACCATTCTCTGCATCAACAAGGTACTGGGCTTACAGAAATGGAGCCAGGATGGCATTACGCCGGCGGGGCTGGAGAAACTGCATGAAGCGTTGGTGAACGCCGGCAGTATCGATGATCTGCAGATCGACGGCTTGTCTGCCAACCGGCGGCCGGTATTCATCGGCGGTGTCGCCGTGCTGAGCGGTATTTTCGAGTCACTGGGACTCATGCAAATGGCGGTATCCGACGGTGCCCTGCGTGAAGGCCTGTTGCATGAACTTATCGGCCGCGATCAGGACCGCGATATCCGCGAACAGACGGTTAGCGATCTGCAGCAGCGCTATGGTGTCGATGCCGGCCATGCCAGGCGTATTGAACAAACGGCCCTGTATTGTCTCGACAAACTGAACTTGCATGCACAGATGGCTGCAGACCCGCTTGAGCAGCAACTGTTATCCTGGGCGGCGCGCCTGCACGAAGTCGGGCTTGCCATCGCCCACAGTCAGTATCAGAAGCATGGTGCCTATCTGGTCTACAACTCGGATCTGCCCGGCTTCTCGCGTCAGGAACAATACGCCCTCGCCACACTCATCCGCAATCATCGCCGCAAGATTTCGCTGGACGATCTGAAGAGCATGGGCGACAACGATAGCCAGTGGCTGCCACGGCTATGCGTGCTGTTGCGCCTGGCGGTAATGCTCAATCGCAGCCGCTCAAGCGCGGAACTGCCACCGTTCGAACTCTATGCCGACGGCCAGACGCTGGAAATCTGCTTTCCCGACGGCTGGCTGGAGAGCCATCCCCTGACAGGAGCGGATCTGGAAACCGAAGCCGGGTTCCTGGCCGGCGCCGGCTATACGCTGATTTATAGTTGATTAAGAATATCCGCGAATGAACACGAATCAGTTAATAGTTGATAGAAGATAGCTAATAGTGATGTCCTAAAATCTATCCTCTATATCCCATTCTCCATCAGTTAACTTTAAAGCGGTTTTGCAATTCGCGTTCATTTGCGGACTGTCTTTAATCAGTCACAGTAATGTTCCAGCAGGGCCTGCTGGGCAGAACGGGGTTTCTGGTGACCGGGCCGGGCGCGCTTGTACGAGCCGTCGGACTGAAGTATCCAGGCCTGAGTGTTATCGGCCAGGTAGGCGTGCAGGCTGAGCTTGATAATCTGATCGCGCGGCCGTTTCTCTTCAATAGGGAAACAGGTCTCGACCCGGCTGAAAAAATTACGCTCCATCCAGTCGGCACTGCAGCAGAAAAGCAGTTCATCGCCGCTGTGATGAAAATAGAACACGCGGGTATGTTCCAGAAACCGGCCGATAATCGAACGCACATGGATATTTTCCGACACACCCGGCATGCCCGGACGCAGGCAGCAGATACCCCGGACAATCAGATCGATTTTCACGCCCGCCTGTGAAGCCTCGTACAGCGCCTGAATGATCTGCGGCTCGATGAGGGCATTCATCTTGGCAATGATGTGCGCTTCGCGCCCGGCGCGTGCCGCCTCGGCCTCATGCTGGATCAGTTCCAGCATGCGCTTATGCAGGGTAAACGGCGCCTGTAGCAGCTTCTTCAGCTTGCCGGCCCGGCCGAGTCCGGTCAGCTGATGAAACAGTCTGTTCACATCTTCCGCGATGGCCTGATCGCAGGTCAGCAGACCATAGTCGGTATACAGACGCGCGGTGCGCGCATGGTAATTGCCCGTGCCCAGATGCACGTAACGGCGCAGCCGCCGGCCCTCGCGGCGCACGATCAGAATCATCTTGGCGTGCGTCTTGTAGCCGACCACTCCATAGACGACGTGCGCGCCGACCTCCTGTAGATCACTGGCAAGTTCAATGTTGGCTTGTTCGTCGAATCGGGCACGCAGTTCAACCACAACCGTGACTTCCTTGCCCGCGCGTGCAGCGTCTTTCAGGGCCTCGACAATGGCAGAGTCATCACCAGTACGGTACAGCGTCTGCTTAATGGACAGCACATTCGGATCGGCGGCGGCCTGACGAATAAAGTCGATCACAGGTGCGAAGGATTGAAACGGATGATGTAAAAGAATGTCGCCATTACGCAGCGTTTCGAAGATATTGCTGCTCTTTAGCAGTCGCGGCGGCAGCTCCGGTGTAAAAGCCGGGAAGATCAAATCTGGCCGGTCAACCAGATTGTGGATTTCCAGCAGACGATTAAGATTCACCGGGCCGTTGACCTGATAGAGATCATCCTCGTGCAGATGGAATTGTTCCAGCAGGAACTGGCTGACTTCCGCAGGACAATTGTCCGCCACTTCCAGCCGTACGGCATCACTGAAGCGCCGTGACGGCAGTTCACCCTCCAGAGCGCGGAGAAGGTTGTCGACTTCTTCCTCATCAACGAACAGATCGCTGTTGCGGGTCACACGAAACTGATAGCAGCCGGTGGGCTTCATGCCCGGGAACAGATCGCCGACATTGGCATGAATAATCGATGACAGCAGAATGAAGTTGTATGAGCTGTCACTATGCTCTGAAGGGGCATGAATCAGACGCGGCAGCGAACGCGGCGCCTGAACGATAGCCAGACCGCTTTCCCGGCCGAAGGCATCCTTGCCTTCCAGCGAAACAATAAAATAAAGATTCTTGTTCAGGACACGCGGGAAGGGATGCGCCGGGTCCAGGCCGATCGGACTCAGAACCGGCAGAACTTCCTGGCGGAAATAGCGCCGTACCCAGCGGCCCATGGCGGCATTCCATTCACGCCGGCGCACCAGACGGATATGTTCATCCTTTAACGCCGGGATCAGCGTCTCGTTGAGCACCTCGTACTGCTCGGCAACCAGCTCATGTGCCAGTGGGCTGATACGCTTCAGGACTTCCTGGGGGCCCAGGTTATCGGGGCCAGCCTGCACCGAACCATACTTGACCTGCTGATGCACGCCGGCGGCACGAATTTCAAAAAATTCATCGAGATTGGTACTGGAAATACACAGAAAGCGCAGCCGTTCCAGCAACGGTATCGACTCGTCTCTGGCCATCTCCAGCACGCGCCGGTTGAATTCGATGAGGCTCAGCTCACGATTGATATAGAATTCCGGCTGCTTGAGGTTAAGCGCTTCCATTGATCCAGGTTTGAAATCCGCAGTTGCCATATCAACAACGATGGCCCATAGGGGCTACATACTGCAAGTTTAGCTTAAGCGACGCTCAGGAAAGAGAGCGGTCTGCCGGAGGCAAGTGCAGCCTGCGCTGAACTCAGGTATCTGCTTTCGAACCGAGCTTGCCGGCCATCTCTTCAAGACTGATGTGCCGGACGTCCTTGCCTTCGACCAGATAGATGACGTATTCGCAGATATTGCGGGCATGGTCGCCGATGCGCTCCAGTGCCCGGGCGCACCAGATAGCATCCAGCACCGAAGTAATGCTTCTCGGGTCTTCGATCATATAGGTAATCATCTGGCGCAACAGAGCGGCATACTGATCATCGGATTCCGGTTCCTGATTGGCAACAATCAGCGCGGCCTTTGAGTCCATGCGGGCAAAAGCATCCAGCGAACCGCGCAGCATCTTGCGTACATGGTTTCCCATGGAGTTGATGCCGATATAGTAAGACTTCGGGCCCTGCTTGTTTGCCAGATCGATCGCCATCTTGGCGATCTTCTGCGCCTCGTCGCCGACACGCTCGAGATCGGTGGTCGACTTGCTGACTGCCGTCACTAGCCGCAGGTCGCCGGCGGCCGGCTGGCGCTTGGCCAGAATCTGAATACAGTCTTCGTCAATGGATACCTCCATTGAATTTATCCTGTATTCGGACTCCAGTACCGATTCGGCGAGATCCACATCCGAGTCGAGCAGTGCCTTCATGGCATTAATCAACTGCTGTTCAACCAGTCCGCCCATCTCCAGAACGCTGGAACGGACGTTTTCCAGGTCCTCATCAAAGGCGCGGGAAATATGGGGTGACGAAGTATTCGTGCTCATGGCGTTTTCCGGTGCAGGCTACATTTCAATATTTGGATATGCGACTCGTTTCGCGACATCAACCATATGTCAGCCAAAACGACCGGTAATGTAATCAGACGTTTTTTCCTTTTTCGGATTCGTGAACACTTCATCGGTCTTGCCGAATTCGATCAACTCGCCCAGATGCATGTAAACCGTGTAATCCGAGACGCGTGCCGCCTGCTGCATGTTATGTGTGACAATCATGATTGTCATGCGCTTGCCCAGCTCGGTAATCAGATCCTCAATCTTGGCAGTGGCAATCGGATCTAGTGCCGAAGTGGGCTCATCAAGCAGCAATAACTCCGGCTGTGGTGCCAGCGCTCGCGCAATGCACAGTCGCTGCTGCTGACCGCCGGATAGAGAAAAAGCCGGTGCATCCAGACGATCCTTCACCTCGTTCCAGATAGCGGCTTCCTGTAATGCAGACTCTATGCGCTCGTCCAGAATGGATTTCCTGCGAATACCACGAATGCGCAGACCGGCGGCAACATTCTCATAGATGGTTTTCGGAAACGGGTTCGGCTTCTGGAACACCATGCCGACATGCAGACGCACCAGCATCGGGTCGGTTTCCTTGCCGACGATATTCATGTTCTCTGGATACAGGGTCACCCGGCCTTTGTAACGCGTGCCCGAGTACAGGTCATGCATACGGTTGAAACAGCGCAGCAGCGTACTCTTGCCGCAGCCGGACGCGCCGATGATAGCGGTAATATTATTGTTGAAGATATCCAGGGTGATTTCTTTCAGCGCCTGGAAATCCCCGTACCAGAAATTCAGGGCCTCCACCTTGCAACGGACATCAAGTCTGGCTGCGTCGGTCGACGCGGTCGGTGCTGCCATAGCCACGTTAGCGGTCTCTTTCAGTTGGATCTTGATTTGCGGTTGAGCGGAGTTCATAGCCTAGTTCCCTAAAATATAATGGGCAAGTCATGAATACTTGCGATGCAATTCATTATTTCAGGTTCGCCCGGCGGACCCGGTAACGTATATAAATCGCCAGGCCATTCATCAGCAGCGTCATGACCAGCAGCACCACGCCGGCTGCGGCGGCGAGCTGGTGAAATTCCGCCTGCGGCCGCGACACCCAGTTGAACATCTGAATCGGCATCACTGTGAAGGGCGATGTCAGCCATTCAAAATTTATGAACGGCGGCTGGGCCTGAAACGGTGATTGCGGCAGAAATGCGATAAATGTCAGCGCACCGATGGTAATAACCGGCGCGGTTTCACCGATGGCGCGTGACAGGCCGATGATCATGCCGGTCAGAATCCCCGGCTTGGCGGCCGGCAGGATATAACCCGAAACGGTCTGCCACTGGTCGGCGCCAAGACCATAGGCGCCCTCGCGGATACCAAACGGAATGCTGCGGATGGCTTCGCGGGTTGCGACAATGACCACCGGCAGAATCAGCAGGGCCAGCACCAGGCCGGCGACGGTCACCGTTTGCCCCATGCCAAACATGTAAACAAACAATCCCAGCGCCAGCAGACCGTAAATAATCGACGGCACACCGGCGAGGTTGGTGACATTGATTTCGATAATATCCGTCAGCCAGTTTTTCGGCGCGTATTCCTCGAGATACAGGCCGGCAGCCACGCCCAGCGGCCCGGCGACAAAGGCGGTCACCAGCATCACCGATACTGTGCCGACCCAGGCCGACAGTATGCCGGCTTCTTCCGGCTTGCGTGAAGGAAAGCTGGTCAGAAACTGCCAGTCGATGTAGCCGGCGCCACCGATGAGCAAATCCACAATCAAGGCGATCAGCATGGCCGAAGCGATAAACATAACCAGCAGGCCGATAAAGGCAAATACCAGATCCATCTGCCTGGCACGCCGGATCAGGCTCAGCACGGAAGCATCGGTGTTTTGCAGTGTGCTCATGAATCAATACGCCTCGCGGAAGCGCTTTCTGAGGAAAAAGCCTATAACATTGAAGATCAGGGTAATGATGAACAGCATGGTACCGGCGGCAAAGATGCTCTGATAAGCGATTGAACCATGTGGTGCATCGCCCAGGCTGACCTGAACGATAAACGCGGTGATCGTCGCGGCCGAATCGGTCGGGTCGAAAGTCAGAATCGGATTCTGACCGGCGGCGATGGCGACGACCATGGTCTCACCGACGGCGCGCGACATGCCCAGTACATAGGCCGAAGTGATACCGGAAAACGCACCTGGCACGATGACCCTGATCGCGGTCTGGAAACGGTTCATACCCAGACCGTAGGCGCCTTCACGCAATTCATTCGGCACGGCGCGCATGGCGTCTTCGCTGACCGAAGCGACGTAGGGCAGGATCATGATACCCATGACCAGTCCCGGCGCGAGCATGTTGAAGCCGGACAGGCCGGGAATGAAATTCTCCAGCAACGGCGTAACAAACAGCAGTGCGAAATATCCGTACACGACCGTCGGCACGCCTTCCAGCAGCTCCAGAAACGGCTTGATCACCTCGCGCAGCCAATGTGGCGCATACTCGGTAAGGTAGATGGCGAGGATGGTGCCAAGCGGAATGGCGACCAGCAGCGCAATACCCGCCACGATCAGGGTCGCAACCAGCAGCGGCAGGATGCCGTACTGGGCATTGGTAAACAGCGGCGTCCACTGCGTCGCCGTCAGAAATTCGGCCAGACTGACATTTTCAAAAAAAACCCACGACTCGCTCAGCAGAATGTAGACGATGGCGAGGGTGATAAAGACTGAAAAACTGGCAGCGCTGAATAAAAGCACGCGCATGACCCAGTCGAGCAACCTGCGGCGGCGCAGGAAACCCCCGCTGATGCTGAGATTCCCGAAGCTGGCGATATCAGTGGCGGTTGTACTCATGAATAGAGCCAGTGGTCTGTTGTTTAATTTCAGTTTTTAGTATTCAAAAATACGGGGGAGGTTTGTCCTCCCCCGCAGCGACCATAACGGACTGCCAAGTCAATCTGGCAATTACAGCTCCTTGCCCGACGGATCGAGCAGATCTTCAATCGCGACACCTACCTGGGCGCCTGAGGCAAAAGCGGTACCCAGCTGGCGTTTTTCGAATACATCCAGCGCCATCCTGTAGGCTTCAGCCGGCAGTGGCACATAACCGACTTCCTTGACCAGTTCCGGGGCACGCTCGGGATCCATATGATAATTGATGAACGTCTTGACGTGCTCTTTATCGGCGGAATCCGTATTCACATAAATAAACATCGGCCGGGCCAGCGGTTGATAGCTGCCGCCCTTGGCAGTTTCGACTGAGGGTCCGACACATTCGCCGGTGTTCGGATTCTCGATCTTGACCGCTTTCAGCTTGTCCTTGTTTTCCTCATAGTAGGCAAGGCCGAAAAAGCCCAGGGCATTCTGGTCGGTGGCGATGCCCTGAACCAGTACGTTATCGTCCTCGCTGGCCTGGAAGTCGCCGCGGCTGGAGCCACCTTCGCCGACGACGGCTTCGGTAAAGTAATCATAAGTACCGGAGTCGGTACCGGCGCCGTACAGCTTCAGCGATCGATCCGGAAAATCGGAACGGATCTGGTTCCAGTTGGTCACCTTGCCCTGGGCGTCCGGTTCCCAGGCGGTCTTCAGTTCCTCGACCGTCATGCACTGGACCCAGTCATTCTCCGGATTGACCATCACGGTCAGGGCGTCCATGGCCACCGGCAGTTCGATATACTCAATACCGTTTTCCTTGCACAGATCGCGCTCGGACGGCTTGATCGGCCGTGAGGCGTTGGAGATGTCGGTATCGCCGCGGCAGAACTTCTTGAAACCACCGCCGCTACCTGAAACACCGACGGTCACGCGGTATTTACCACGCATATCCTTCTGGAATTCCTCGGCAACCGCCTCGGAAATCGGGAACACGGTACTGGAACCGTCTATCTGAACCGTCTCCACGGCCAGCGCGGTATGGGCGTAACCGGCGACCAACAGACCCAGCCCCGCAGATTGCAATGCTTGCTTAATCATGATTAACCCCTTGATTCAGATTGGCTTTTTTTCAAGCGTGAATAAGTCTATCCACTAGCCGAGCATCCTAAGAGGGAAATATGAACATCCTGCAACAGGTTTATGACAGTTTGATGAAATCCTGCAGTGCAAAAATCCGCACTCACTCATCACGCGCCTGGGCGCTGTCATGACGGGCATCCGCGTGGTTAGGCCGGCTGACGGTCTCCGCCGGGAAGTCACAGCGGAAAATGCTGCCCTTGCCGAGTTCACTGTCGATGTGCAGTCGGCCACGATGACGCTGCATGATGTGCTTGACGATGGCAAGCCCCAGACCCGTGCCGCCGCTTTCGCGCGAACGACCCTTGTCTACGCGATAAAAGCGTTCGGTTAACCGTGGTATGTGCTCCGGTGCGATGCCCTCGCCGGTATCACTGACTTTCATGTGCGCGCCGGTCTCATCTTCGTACCAGCGGATCCGGATGATGCCGTTCGGCGGTGTATACTGCACGGCATTCACGATCAGATTGGAAAAGGCGCTGTACAGTTCATTGTAGTTGCCGTTGACCTGCAATTCGTGATCCACATCCAGCGCAATCATGTGTTTACGATCGCCACTGAGCGCGATCGCTTCCTTGTAGATGGCAGCCAGCATATCGGACACGGCGACTGATTCGTGCTGACGCTTGTCACTGTCGGTTTCCAGACTCGACAGCGTCAGCAAATCCTCGATCAGTGTCTGCATGCGCGCTGCCTGTTTGCGCATTTGTTTGAACTGCGGCTGCAGATCGGCAGCACTCGATTCCAGATCGCCGTCCATCGATTCCAGATAGCCGGCAATCACGGTCAGCGGCGAGCGTAACTCATGCGAGGCGTTGGCGATAAAGTCACGCCGCATCTGATTGATCTGCTGGATCTGACTGACATCGCGGGCCACCAGCAGCCGCAGATTATCGCCATAGGGCATCACGCGGTATTCGATCTGCAGATTATTATTTTCCGGAGCCGGCAGGGTCACGCCCTTGGTGTCACCGCTTAAACCCTGCTGCTTGAGATAGGCCAGAAGCTGTGGATGCCGGATCAGGTTACCCAGCCGCTGGTCGGTATCCTGCGGCCAGTGTATGCCCAGATACTCGGTCGCCTGCTGATTGGCCCACTCAATACGATCATCCTGGTTCAGGATCAGAATGGCATCGGGTAACGCGTAGGTGGCTTCCTGAAAACGCTTGAGCACCTGGCCAAGTCGCTCTTCGCGTTGCCTGTGATTGCGTTGCAGAGCCTCAACTTCGCCGAGCAGTTGCTGATGGGAAGCGCCTACTGCCGGCGGCTGATCGTCACGCTGCTGATGCAGCCACTCATATAAACGCCGGCTGTCGCGGATCAGCAGATAACAGTACACCGCCAGCGCCAGTGCCACGCCCGGCGCCGGATAGCCGAACCAGAGACCGATCAGGAATCCCGCAGCCAACAGGGCCGCGAGACGCCAGATGTCCTTATGCATACGCGCTGCTATTGCGGTGAAAAGCGGTAACCGACACTGCGGACCGTCTGAATGTAGTGATCATAATTATAGGGGCCCAGTGTCTTGCGCAGGCGGCGGATGTGTACATCGACCGTGCGTTCCTCGACATAAATATTCTGACCCCAGACCTGATCCAGCAATTGTGTGCGGCTGTAGACACGTTCCGGATGGGTGATAAAAAACTGCAACAGACGGAATTCCGTCGGGCTGATTTCAACAGTCTGGCCGTTCGCGGTCACCCGGTAGGTTTCGGGATCCAGTATCAGGCCGTTGATTTCTATAGCGCCCTGGCCGCCGGCCTGAATTGTACGACGCAGGACCGCCTTGATGCGGGACAGTAATTCCTTGGTCGAAAACGGCTTGGTGATATAGTCATCCGCGCCGGTGTCGAGACCCTTGACCTTGTCACCCTCACCCGTACGTGCGGTCAGCATGATGATAGGGATATCGCGCGTATCGGGATCGTTACGGATACGCCGGGCGTAGTCGATACCGCTGAGCCCGGGCAACATCCAGTCGAGCAGTATCAGGTCAGGTTTGCTCTTGTCTATCAACGACCGCGCCTGATCCACATCCGCAGCTTCATCGAAGCTGAATCCTTCCTTTACGAGGGTATAGCCCAGCATCTCGCGTATCGCAGATTCATCCTCGACGATGAGGATCCTGGCTTTCATGGTATCGGTTATCGCTTCCAGCATGGCCGGATATTTAACGACAGATATATTACAGCGATATGACAGCGCTGATAAGTCATTCCGGCTTTCAGCTCCTTGCAGAATCACCATTAACGCCGTCATGCCTGCGTCATATTTTCTTCATGCAGTCGTCACACATCCTTCATGTCAGTGAAACAGTCGCTGATTAACTTGCAACACCGTGGCCTGGTTACCACAGAACATGCGGGGGTCCTGACAGACGGGAGGGCCATGCCTGCCATGAAGAGTTTTACCGCTAACATGTTAGGAGAGTCATTGTGATCAGCAATAAACTAAAGGCCCTGTGTGGCATGGTCCTGGTGGGGGGCATGATGGTGTCCGGAACCACCCTCGCTGCCAACGAGGCCATGAAAAAGTTTTTTGAAACCCAGCTGCAGAACGGCAATATTACTCAGCAGCAATATGATGACCTGATCAAGGCGCTGGAAAAAGATAATCAGGCCATGGAAAAACAGGTTGATGAAAAAGTATCCGAAGCCACGAAGGATGTGCCCAAGATCACCACCAAGGAGAAATTCGCCATTGAATCGTCCGATGGCAATTTCGAATGGGGTGTCGGTGGCCGCGTCATGGCTGATGTCGCCTTTTACGATAATGACACAGATATCAATGGTGAGAACACGGACATCGGCTCCGGCCATGAAATTCGCCGCGCACGCCTGGAGATGACCGGTACGCTCTGGAAGGTCTGGGGTCTGAAGATGCAGTACGACTTCACTGGAGACGGTGAGGACGGCATTCGTGACGCCTATCTCAACTATACCGGCTTTACCAACACCAAAATCCAGGTCGGTCACTTCAAGGAGCCCTTCAGCCTCGAAGAACTGACCAGCTCCAAGTACATCACCTTTATGGAGCGTGCCACACCGGTGAATTCATTCGCTCCGAGCCGTAATCTCGGTGTCGCTGCCTATACGCAATTCAATGATCTTGTAACGGTGTCCGGTGGGTTCTTCGGCGAGGGTACAAGCAGCGGTGGAGGTGATGACGCCTCCGGTTATGGCGTTACCGGTCGTGTCACGTTCGCGCCCATCAACGAAGACGGCCGTCTCGTTCATCTCGGTGCCGCAGTATCGCATCGTTCTCCCGATCAGGGCGACACCGCCAGCTTTGGTGATCGCTGGGAAACGCATGTCCACAGCAGCAGCAAAAATCTCGTGGGTACAGGCGATCTCGACGGAGTTGATGACATCATGCGCTACGGACTGGAAGCAGCGGCCGTCATGGATCGCTTCTCGATCCAGGGCGAGTACATAATTGCCGATGTCAGCCGTGATGGCGCCTTCGGCGACGATGTAGACTTCGACGGCTACTATATCTACGGCTCTTTTTTCCTGACCGACGACCATCGCGCCTACAAATTCGGCAGTGGTGCCTTTGACAAAGTCTCGCCGAGTAGCACCGTGGGCAAGGGTGGTATCGGTGCCTGGGAAGTGGGACTGCGTTACAGCAGCGTCGACCTGAACGATGGTCTGGTGGATGGCGGCGATCAGGATATTCTGACGGCCGGTCTGAACTGGTACGCCACAAAGAACGTGCGTTTCATGGCCAATTATAACCAGGTTCTGGAACATGACGGAGGCCAATTCCCCGGTGCCGAACCGGCGGCCTTCCAGGCCCGCGCCCAGGTGTTCTGGTAAACCGGCCTTCATAACCCTCTCTAGAAATATTCCCCGCCCCTCATCAAGCCCCGCTACTGCGGGGCTTTTTTTATTCACATACCTTAAATGAGGTAATCAAAAATACCCTATACAGGGGATGACAGCGATTGCGTCTTCTGTCTATGCTTCACTTTCAACCGGGTCATGAAGATCCGTAAACCATTCCTCTCAAACACAAGGAGGTGCAGCATGCGATATCTGCGTTTTCTGTTTCTGTCCCTGCTACTGGCCCAGACCGGCATGGCCGCTGCCGCCGACACCGTCGACATCAACAAAGCTGACAGCCAGCAGCTCATGCAGCTTGACGGGATCGGCGCGGCCAAAGCCGCGGCCATTGTCGACTACCGCGAGCAAAACGGTCCGTTTGAATCGGTCGACCAGCTTACCGAAGTCGACGGGATCGGTAACGCCACACTGGAAGCCAATCGTGACTTTCTGAACACCGGAGGTTCCAACTGATCCGCTTCCTCTACTACTCCAGCCGTATCCCCAGACCATCACTGGTCCCGAGGCCTCCGAATGGAGGCCTTTTTTCTTTCCGCCACCGGCTCGATTTGTGATTGCCTTATATTTCCATTATTCTGGAAATATGGATATTAATGCTGCCACGGCTGCTCTGGCCGCGCTGGCCCAGCCCACCCGCCTGGAAACTTTCCGCCTGCTGGTCAAGGCTGGCCCGGAGGGCTCCCCGGCCGGTGAAATCGCGCGTTCCCTGGACATCCCGGCGAATACGCTCTCCGCGCATCTGACCGTACTCAGTCACGCCGGTCTGGTCAGCGCCAGGCGGCTGGGACGTTCGATTATCTACAGCGCCGAGTATTCCACCATGGGTGATCTGTTGACCTACCTGCTGGAAGACTGTTGCCAGGGCCATGCCGCAATCCGGGACGGACTGGATCGAACGGGCGACGACTGCTGTTCACCGACAACCACGAGGACCCACCCATGAAACGCCTGCACATACATATTGCCGTTGCCGATCTGGAACAGTCGATCGGTTTTTATTCGACCCTGTTCGGCTCCGAACCGGACAAGCGCAAAAGCGACTACGTCAGGTGGCTGCTCGACGATCCCTGCGTCAATTTCGCCATCAGCGAACGCGCCGGTGTCGCACCGGGACTGGATCATCTCGGCGTGCAGGTCGACAGCGACAACGATCTGAACGCGATCACCGACCGTCTGCACAACGCCGGCGCGCAAACCCTGCAGCAGGAAGCCACCGTCTGCTGTTACGCGCGGTCGAACAAGACCTGGGTCGAGGATCCCTCGGGACTGCGCTGGGAAAGCTTCCGCAGTTTCGGCGACAGTGTCGATTACGGTGTGTCCGGGGCGAACCATGATGTCAGCGAAACCCGGAGCGATGATGGTGTGTGTTGTACACCCGGGATCCCCGCTGACAAGACTACGGCTGAGACGACAGCAGACAAGGGCCGCTGCGGCAGTCGTCAGTCCGGTTGTTGTGGCTGATTTAGCTGATGGTTAAGGGCTGACAGTCCATGGGCTATCGGCTATAAACTAATGAACTGCCGCCATTGCTTCACGCCCTGCCGGCGTCTGCGGTATCCTAGCCAGCTTTCTGTTTCCGGTCTTTAATAATCAGAATCATCATGCAAGATCGTTACGATCCCGCCACCGTCGAGGCCCGGGTCCAGCAGCGCTGGAACGAGGCCCGGACCTTTGCCGCCCGCGAAAACAGCGGCCGCGAAAAATTCTACTGCCTGTCGATGTTCCCGTATCCGAGCGGCCGTCTGCACATGGGCCATGTCCGCAACTACACCATCGGTGATGTCATCTCGCGTTACCAGCGCATGCAGGGCAGGACGGTGCTCCAGCCGATGGGCTGGGATGCATTCGGCCTGCCGGCCGAAAACGCCGCTATGGCCAACGGCGTGCCGCCGGCGCAGTGGACCTGGGACAACATCGACACCATGCGCAGACAGTTACAGGCACTCGGCTTTGCTATCGACTGGGAACGCGAACTCGCCACCTGCGAACCGGATTATTACCGCTGGAACCAGTGGTTGTTCCTGCGCATGCTGGAAAGGGGACTGGTCTATAAGAAAACGGGGGTGGTGAACTGGGATCCGATAGACCAGACAGTACTCGCCAACGAACAGGTCATCGACGGCCGCGGCTGGCGCACCGGCGCCGAGGTCGAGAAGCGTGAGATCCCGATGTACTACATGGCTATCACGCGCTACGCCGATGATTTACTCGATGGCCTGGAACGGTTGCCGGGCTGGCCGGACAGCGTCAAGACCATGCAGGCCAACTGGATCGGTCGCAGCGAGGGCGTCGAGATCTGGTTTCCCTACAGTGAAGGCGAGGGTTTGCTGAAAGTCTTCACCACGCGCGCCGATACATTAATGGGCGCGACCTATGTCGCCGTTGCCGCCGAACATCCGCTGGCGGAACAGGCAAGCAAGGACAATCCTGAACTCAGGGCATTTGTCGACCAGTGCCGGCGCAGTTCGGTCATGGAAGCCGATCTTGCCACCCAGAAAAAACAGGGCATGGATACCGGTCTGCACGTCAATCATCCGCTCACGGGGGAAGCGCTGCCGGTGTGGGTCGCAAATTACGTCCTGATGGCTTACGGCGAGGGCGCGGTGATGGCGGTGCCGGCGCATGATGAACGCGATTTCGAATTCGCCTTGCAGTACGGCCTGCCGATCAAACCGGTGATTAAACCTGCCGCCGGTGAACTTGAAAAGCCCCTGACCGAGGCGTTTACTGATCACGGCGTCACGTTTGACAGCGGCGAATTTTCCAATCTCGATTTTCAGGCCGCGGTCGACGCCATTGCCAAGGCACTGCAAGTCCGCCGACTCGGTGAGAAGCGCATCCAGTACCGGCTGCGTGACTGGGGTATTTCTCGCCAGCGTTACTGGGGCTGTCCAATCCCGATCATCCACTGCGACAAGTGCGGTGACATCCCCGTGCCAGACGATCAGTTACCGGTCAGGCTGCCGGAAAATCTGGTACCGGACGGCAGTGGCAATCCGCTTGCCAGAGCACCCGAATTTTATGAATGCACCTGCCCGCGCTGCGGCGGTAACGCGCGACGCGAATCCGATACCATGGATACGTTCGTCGATTCGTCCTGGTATTACCTGCGCTATTGTTCGAAGGATAACAATAATGCCATGGTCGATGAACGTGCCGACTACTGGATGCCGGTCGATCAGTATATCGGCGGTATCGAGCACGCCATCCTGCATCTACTGTATTCGCGCTTCTGGACACGCGTCATGCACGATTTCGGACTGGTAAAGATCGATGAACCGTTTACCAACCTGTTGACCCAGGGCATGGTGCTGAATGAGATTTTCTACCGCAAGACCGACAGCGGCCGCATTCAGTATTTCAATCCCGCGGACGTGAACATCGAAAGTGACGACAAGGGTCAGCGCATCAGTGCGATGCTCACTAGTGATGGTCTGCCAGTGGAGTCCGCCGGCATTGGTACCATGTCCAAATCGAAAAACAACGGTGTCGATCCGCAGACGCTGATCGAACACTACGGCGCCGACACCGTCCGCCTGTTCACCATGTTTGCCGCACCACCTGAGCAGACACTGGAATGGTCGGATGCCGGCGTGGAAGGCGCCTACCGGTTCCTGAAACGATTGTGGAAACTGACGGCTGATCACGTTGGCCGTCAGCAAACCGGCGTAGCCATCCCGAAAACCGACGGTTCCGGACTCAGCGATGAACAGCACCAGCTGCGTCACAAAATCCATAGTACGATTGTCAAAGTCAGCGACGACATCGGCCGCCGCTATACATTTAATACTGCCATCGCTGCGGTGATGGAGCTCATCAACGCACTGTCAAAACTCGATACCGGCAATGACAATGCCGCTGCAGTGATGCAGGAAGGTCTCGAGACCGCGGCTCTGCTGCTGTCGCCGATCGTGCCGCATATCAGTGACACCATCTGGCGCGAGCTTGGCCATGATGAAGCGATCATTGATGTCCTCTGGCCGGTTGCAGATGAAGCCGCCCTGGTACGCGACAGTGTCGAGATCGTCGTGCAGGTCAACGGCAAGCTGCGGGGACGTGTCAGCGTTGCCGCCGATGCCGACAAGGAAACGCTGGAAGCCGCCGCCATGGCAGACGATAATGTCCGGAAATTCCTTGCCGGCAAGGACATCAAGAAGGTGATCGTCGTACCCGGCCGCCTGGTGAATATAGTCGCGCCATGAAATCTTTATACCAATACCTGCTACCGCTGCTCCTGGCCGGTCTGCTGACAGCCTGCGGCTTCCACCTGCGTGATGCAGAAAGCGTCGGTGTGCCGGTGGAAAACCTGTACCTGGATACCAGTGGTGGCGGCTATGTGGGTCGCGAGGTTCAGGAACAGCTTCGGCTGACCGATGTCAACCTGACCAGCTCCGCCAAGGATTCCGAATACATAGTGCGCATCAACCGGGAAAATTTTCAGCGCCAGGTTCTGTCGGTCTCGCCGCGCACCGGCAAGGTGGAGGAATACGAATTGGTCGTAAGCGTGGATCTGTCCATCAGCACCAGCGACGGCCGCGAACTCATCACCAATGAACGGCTATCGGCCCGACGCGATCACCCGTTCGATGAAACCGCCGTCCTGGCCACCGGCGAGGAACAACAGATCATCCGCGAAGAACTGACCCGCCTGCTGGCCAGTCAGGCGCTGCTGCGTGTGCAGGCGACGATCCGCAACGATCAGGAAGCCGCCGCTGCCAGCTCAAATTCTGATAGTTGATCTGCCGGCCGGCCATGCGCCTGAAACCGGAACAACTGCCCGCCCGACTCAAGCAAAAACCGCTCGACGCTGTTTATCTCGTCAGCGGCGATGAACCCTTGCAGCACATGGAATGCTGTGACGCCATCCGGGCGGCGGCGCGGGCGCAGGGATTCAGTGAACGTCAGGTACTGGAAGCGGACAAGGGTTTCGACTGGAACAGTCTCGCCCAGGAAGCAGCGGCGATGTCGCTGTTCGCCGAACAGCGGCTGATCGAACTGCGCCTGGGCGGCGGCCCCGGCAATGAAGGCGGCAAGGTACTGACGGAATACTGCGGTCAGCTGCCGGCGGATGCAGTGCTGCTGATCAGCATAGGCAAGCTCGACGGGCGCAGCCGGCAGAGCAAATGGTATAAAGCGGTCGACCAGGCCGGCGTAACCATCAGCGTCTGGCCTGTCGATATGGCGCGGCTGCCGGACTGGATCCGTGCACGCTGCCGGCAGCGCAACCTGACCATCGAGCCCGAGGCCGCCGAGTTGATTGCACAACGCGTTGAAGGCAATCTGCTGGCCGCCGCCCAGGAAATCGAAAAGCTATCCCTGCTGGCGGCGGGGCAAGATCGCATTGATACCGCGGCCGTCATCGCCGCGGTTGCCGACAGCGCCCGCTATGATGCCTTTACCATGATTCAGACGGCCTATGAGGGTGAACTGACCCGCGCACTGCGCATGCTTCGGGGGCTGCACACCGAGGGGGTCGAAGCCATAGCGGTTTACGGCGCACTGATGTGGCAGCTGCGCCGGACCTGTTCACTGGCGCATGCACGCGCACGCGGCGAGGCGGAAGACAGCCTGATGCGCCGTTTCAACATTTTCGACGACCGCAAGGCTGCATTCCGGCGTCTGCTGAAACGTCATTCGCCAGAAAATCTGGACCGGCTGCTGCACGCCGCCGGCCGCATCGACGGCTCACTCAAGGGTTACCGGACGGATGACCACGGCGGCGATCCCTGGCTGGCACTTGCCTGGCTTCTGGCAGGGCTGGCCGGTTATGATTCGCTGCCTTCAATCAAGCCGGGTTCGTAAGTATTCTTAAATTCAAAGTTTTCTGCGGTAGCCTGTAGAATTCGGATTCAGCCGCTTTTCGTCCTGACGGGGAAGGCAGGGACGGGGATGAAACTTGCCTCAATGTTTCAACACCCACCGGGTCCCTCTCCATCAAAAGAGGGAGAGAGTTTTCAAGGGTCAAAGATGGATATCAGCAGCTACATGCAGGCAACCGGTCAGCGCGCCAGAACCGCCGCGCGGATCATGGCGCGTGCCGAGACCGGCGCCAAGGATACTGCGCTGACCGCCATTGCCGCGGCTATCGAAACCGCGGCCGACACGCTCACCGCCGCGAACCAGCGCGATCTGGAAACGGCCCGCAACAATGGCCTGGACAATGCGCTGCTGGATCGGCTGAAACTCACCGCGGGCCGCATCACAGCCATGGCCGAAGGTCTGCGCCAGGTCGCGGCGCTGCCGGACCCGATCGGCCGGATCAGCGACCTGAACTATCGCCCGACCGGCATCCAGGTTGGCCGCATGCGCGTACCGCTTGGTGTCATCGGCATTATTTACGAATCGCGGCCGAACGTGACCGCCGATGCAGCGGCGCTGTGTCTGAAATCCGGCAATGCCACAGTATTGCGCGGTGGTTCCGAGGCGATCCATTCGAATCAGGCAATCGTCGAATGCATCCACCAGGGTCTCGCGGCGGCAGGCCTGCCTGAACATGCGGTGCAGGTTGTCGAGACGACCGACCGCGCCGCGGTCGGAGAAATGATTGCCATGCCCGAGTACATTGATGTCATCGTACCGCGTGGCGGCAAGGGGCTCATCGAGCGCATCAGCAATAATTCGCGCGTCCCTGTAATCAAGCATCTTGACGGCATCTGTCATGTTTATATCGATGATAACGCCGACATCGGCAAGGCTGTGAAAGTGGCCTATAATGCCAAGACCCAACGCTACGGCACCTGCAATACCATGGAATGTCTGCTGGTCGCTGATGGTGTTGCCGAAACTGTGCTGTCCCGGCTCGGGCCGATGTTTGCTGAAGCCGGTGTCGAGATCCGCGGCTGTGCGAAGTCGCGCAAAATTCTGCCTGACATCAAGGCAGCCGAGGCAAGCGATTACGATACCGAGTTTCTGGCGCCTATACTGGCATTGAAGATCGTGCCGGATCTGGACGCCGCCATCGAACACATCGGGATGCACGGCTCGCAACACACTGATGCAATCATCACGGAGGACATCACCCGGGCGCGGCGCTTTCTGCGCGAGGTCGACTCGAGTTCGGTGCTGGTTAATGCCTCGACGCGTTTCGCCGACGGTTTCGAATACGGTCTCGGCGCCGAGATCGGAATCAGTACAGACAAACTTCACGCCCGTGGACCGGTCGGGCTCGAAGGTCTCACCTCGCAGAAATTCATCGTTCTCGGTGATGGCCATATTCGTAAGTGAAGGGTGAAAAGTTGAGGGTGAAAAGTAAAAAATCTGCGGAGGCATTCATTTCACTCTTCACGTTTCACTTTTAACTTCCAATGGCGAAGCCAATTGGCATTCTCGGCGGTACTTTCGATCCCGTACATGTCGGCCATCTGCGCATGGCGCTGGAGCTGCATACCACCCTGGACCTGGCCGAGGTGCGTTTCATACCCATCCATACCCACCCTTTCGGCAAAACGCCGCACGCCACGACCGACCAGCGCACGGCCATGCTCAAGCTGGCGGTAACGGAATTGCCACAATGCCAAGTGGATATGCGCGAGTTGCAACGTGCCAGCGTGTCCTATACTGTAGAAACAGTCATCTCGTTACGCGAGGAAATTGGACCAACGCCCATATG
>CAZFUS010000038.1:0-22477 GCA_964522485.1 uncultured Enterobacteriaceae bacterium
GCAACGGCTGATTCTGATCGGCATCGCCGAGGGCACGGAAGCGGAGCGGGCCGATGCCAGCCGGCAGCTGGCTGCGGAACTGGAATCAAGCGGCCTTTTCGCGCGCGTCATGAATGGCGATGATGAGCTGGCGGAGGCGGAACGGGAATTGCTGTTTTCCTATCGTTATCTGCTGAGCCCCGATGACGCTGCACGCCGCTTCGATACAAAGGGACTGAAGCAGGCGCTCGCCACACGAATGGACGAGCTGCAATCGACGCTGCCAGTGGCCGACGCGCGCGAAATCAGCGCCGATCCCACCCAAGCGATGCGCTCGTTGCTGCGAGTCTGGCAAAGTGGCCGATCCATGGAACAACGCCATGGTGTATGGTTCTCATCCGACGGTGAACGGGCGCTCGTGATGACGCAGAGCCGGGCGCCCGCGTTCGATCTCGATGCCCAGGCCGAGGTGGTGGCGGCCATCAGGACGGCTTTTGCGCATCACGCCGCGCAGGATCTGACGCTTGAATTGAGCGGTCCGCCGTTGTTCGCGCTCGCGTCGCAGGAAACCATCCGTTCCGAAGTAACGCAGTTGAGTATTGCCGCCAGCCTGGCAGTCACGCTGATACTCTGGTTCGGCTATCGTTCCTGGCGGGTACTCCTGATCGCGGCCCTGCCGCTGGCAAGTGCGGTGCTGGTGGCGATGACAGCGGCGGGCCTGCTGTTCGGCGAACTCTACGGTATTACGCTCGGCTTTGGCGTGACTCTGCTGGGTGTTGCGATCGACTATCCCATCCATCTGTTCAGTCACAGACGGGGCAGGGAAACAGTCACGCGGACTCTGGCACGGATCTGGCCAATTCTGAGGCTGGGCGTGATCAGTACCGCACTGGGCTATCTCGCCATGATTACGGCAGGGTTGCCGGGCCTGCAACAACTGGGCGTGTTTGCAGTGGTGGGACTGCTGACCGCGGCTGCTGTCACGCGCTGGCTGTTGCCCGCCCTGCTGCCGGCGGACTGGATGCCACGTTTACGTGGCCCCGGCGCCCGGAGGGACATCTGGCTGGTGCAGCGACGCTGGCCAGTGGTGGCACTGGTGAGCTTCTTCGCAGCCGTCGTTATTACCGCCCTGTTTATCCGGCCGCCGCTCTGGGAGGATGATCCCGCCGCGCTGAATCCCATTCCCGCGGAGACGATCGCACTCGATCATGAGCTGCGGCGGGCGCTGAATGCACCGGAGGCTGGCCATCTGGCCGTGATCACGGCCGGGCGGGCGGAAACGGCGCTGCGTCAGAGCGAGGCAATCGCCGCGAAGCTTGCCGGGCTGGAAGACCAGGGCCTGATCAGCGGCTTCGACATGGCGGCACGCTACCTCCCCAGCCGCCGGACACAGCAGGAGCGACAGGCCGGGTTGCCGTCACAGCAGGAGCTGGAATCCCGTCTGAACGATGCCCTCGCTGACTTGCCGTTCAAGCGTGAGGCCTTCGAGCCTTTTCTGCAGGGGGTCACCGCGAGCCGCGATTTGCCGCCGTTGACACTGGCGGACCTGGAAAACACGGCGCTTGGCGCCCGGGTCGGATCACTGCTGTATGAATCCGGGAAAGACTGGATGGCGCTGATTACCCTAGCAGGCGTTGACGATTCCGCCGCGCTCCGGGAGTGGTTTGAGTCGCAGGCCGGGGACGCGCGTTACATCGATATCAAGGCCGAGACAGTGTCACTGATGACCGAGACACGGGAAGTCGCGCTGACGCGTATTGGCTGGGGCGCGCTTCTGATTGTAGTGCTTCTGTGGCTGGGCCTGCGCAGTATCAGACGTACCCTGGCGGTTGTCATGCCGGTCGGTCTGGCGCTGGCCGCCACGTTTGCAGTGTTGCTCGCTACTGGCGGCCATTTGACGTTGTTCCATGTTGTGGCGTTGTTGCTGGTGCTGGGTGTCGGCGTCGATTACAGTCTGTTCTTCAGTCAGCCGGGACAGGACGGCCAGGAAGGTCACCGCACGCTGCATGCGATCATGATCTGCGCCGTCTCGACAGTGGCGGTGTTCGGCCTGCTCGCACTGGCAACCATTCCCGTGCTCCGGGCAATCGGGGTGACGGTCGCCATCGGTGTTGGTGTCAGCTTTATTGCTGCGCTGATCCTCGCGCGACCCGCCGGCATCGGCACAGGTGAAGTGAACAGCAATGAGTGAGTCATTTGTATTAAAAAGAGGTTGGTTGCCGTGTGGCTGATTATCACCGTTGCCATACATCTTGGCATGCTGGTTCTGGTTCTCATGCGACCGGACCTTGGCTGGCTGGCGGCCGTGGTTGTAGTACTCAATCATGTGGTGCTGGTGCTGTGCAGCGTCTGGCCGCGCAGCCGCTGGCTGGGACCGAATCTGACCCGACTGCCGCGAAAGGCGGGCGCAGTGGCCATCACCTTCGATGACGGCCCGGATCCCGAAACAACACCCGCCGTGTTGCGGATTCTTGACCAGTATGGGGCACAGGCAAGTTTTTTCTGTGTTGGAACGTGTGCCCGGGCGCATCCCGACGTCGTACGTGACATCGTCGCTGCCGGACACCGGGTGGAAAACCACAGCGATACTCATCCCTGGTATTTCGCGTTTCTGGGACCACAGAAAATGGCGCGCGAGATCGCATCAACGCAGGCGGATCTCACGGCGCTGACAGGGACGCCGCCGCATTATTTTCGTGCCCCGGCGGGCATGCGTAATCCCTGGCTCGGATTCGTGCTGGCACAGCAGGGGCTGAACCTGGTCAGCTGGACGCGGCGCGGGCTGGATAGTATTTCCCGCGATCCGGACCGGGTATTTGCGCGTCTGACCAGAAATCTGGAGGCCGGTGACATTCTTCTGCTGCACGATGTCCCGGAGAAGCGCGATCGCCACGGTCGGCCCATGGTTCTCGCTGTTCTGCCGCGTCTGCTGGAACGGCTGGCGTGCGAGGGGCTGCGGGCTGTCGCCCTGCCGCCGCCGGGGACATTGCGAGGAATCGGGCCGGCGGCCGTACTGCAGCGGATGGCGAAGTCGTGAGTGCAGTGGCCGAAGCCCGGCGCCGGCCCGTACGCCAGGCTCTGGCGGAGATGCACTATCGTCTGCGCACCGAAGGCGACACCCCCCTGCGCAAAGCCGGGGCTGTGTTCATCGGCGTGGCGATCGGTTGCCTGCCGCTGTATGGCCTGCATCTGCCGCTGTGTCTGCTGCTGGGCCGGCTGGCAGGCGTCAACCGGATCACGACCTACCTCGCGTCATACATTAATAATCCCTTTACCGCTCCCCTGGTGCTTTATCTGGAATTCGGCCTTGGTTACTGGCTGTTCAACGGTCACTGGCCGATCCTGGGTCTGGATGAATTGCGTGCCGTCGGTATCTGGAATTTCGGCCGTGATCTGGTCGTGGGCAGTGTGGTGCTGGGCGGCCTGCTTGGGATAACGCTGGCTGCGGCGGCATTTCAGGTCAGCCAGCGCCGGCGGCGCGATCCACTGGAGTGGGATTTGATCGAGGCAACCGCAAGGCCATATCTTTCCACGGGCATCATTAACTGGGAATACGTGCGCGGCAAGCTCCGCTACGATCCGCTGCACCTCGGGTTGCTGAAAACGGGCCTGCTGCCGCGGCAGGGACGACTCCTGGATCTCGGTTGTGGGCAGGGCATTCTGTTGACCCTGCTGCAGACAGCCGCGGCGTTCCACATCGACGCCAAATGGCGACCGGACTGGCCGATCCCGCCGCACCCGCTCACATTGCTGGGGGTCGATGTCCGCGCCAAGGTGCTCGCCGCTGCCCGCACGGCACTGGGGGATGACGGGGCGCTTCTCCATCACGCCGATCTGAGAACCTGGCGGCTGCCTGCCTGCGAGACTGCGCTGTTGCTCGACGTACTGTTCTATCTCCGCCCGGACGAGCAGCAGGACGTGATCGCGCGCGTCGCTGCTGTGCTGACACCGGGCGGGCTGCTGCTGCTGCGCGAGCCCGATGCCGACGCGGGCTGGCGGTTCACGCTGACACGCGGCGCCGAGCGTCTCTGTGCGCTGGCGCGCGGCCGCTGGCGGCAGCGCTGTCATTACCGTGGGGCGGGCGACTGGATCGCACTGCTGGAAGGCCATGGATTCAGTGTGAAAACGCATTCCATGGCGGCCGGCACGCCCTACGCCAACGTCTTGTTCGAAGCGCGCAAGTGCTAGTCCGGACAGATCGGCGGGGTTTTGCTACCATCGGCGTTTAGTCGCTGTATGCTGCTGGTCATGAAATCTCTGCGTATTACCTCCTTCACTGCCGTCAATGCCCTGGGATCGGGCATGAATGCGATCCGCCAGCGTCTGCAAAGCGGCGAGAGCGGTCTGCGTCCGTGTGATTTCGATGGTGCGGATATCCGCACCTGGATCGGACGGGTCGATGGCCTTGAGATCGCGCCGGTCGGCGGGTCACTGGCGGCGTATGATTGCCGCAACAACCGCCTGGCGCAGCTTGGCCTGCAGCAGGACGAATTCGAGTCCGCAGTGGCCCGGGCCCGGACGCGTTACGGCGCCGGGCGCCTGGGTGTGTTCCTGGGAACCAGCACCTCGGGAATGCTGGAGACCGAACGGGCCTACCGGATCCACGATGGCGCAGCATTGGGGGAGAATTACAGTTACCTCCACACTCAGGATATCTTCTCGGTGGCAGGATTCACCCGTGCGTATCTGGGGCTTGAAGGGCCGGCGGTGGGGCTTTCCACGGCCTGCTCGTCCAGCGCCAAGGCCTTCGCCAGTGCGCACCGCTACATCAATGCCGGTCTATGCGATGCCGCCGTGGTAGGTGGCGTGGACAGCCTTTGTCTGACCACGCTGTACGGATTTCACTCGCTGGAGCTGACGGCCGATGCACCCTGCCGTCCATGGGACATGGAGCGTAGCGGGCTCAACATCGGTGAGGCAGCCGGGTTTGCGCTGCTGGAACCTGCACCACAGGAAGGCGATCAGGGGCTGGCACTGCTGGGTTACGGCGAGAGTTCGGATGCCTATCACATGTCGAGCGCGCATCCGGAAGGCGCAGGCGCCGAGATAGCCATGCAGGAGGCATTGACCCGGGCCGGTATCCGGCCTGAATCCGTCGATTACATCAACCTGCATGGCACCGCCACCGTTTCGAACGACGCCGCCGAGGATCTGGCCGTGGTACGTGTCTTCGATACACGGACGCCGTGCAGCTCGACCAAGGGTTTTACCGGCCACACTCTCGGCGCGGCCGGCATCACCGAGGCAGTCATCGCCTGTCTCTGCATCGCATACGGTTTCATGCCCGCCAATCATAATCTTCGGCAGCAGGATCCGACCCTGAAGGCGAATATACTGACGGATTACCGGCTGCAGACCGTTAACCATGTCCTGAGCAATTCTTTCGGTTTCGGCGGTTCCAACTGCAGTCTGCTGTTCGGGCGGCTCGCGTGAAGCCGGTCTATCTGCACGCCGTGGGCCTGGTTGCACCCGGCCTGGAGGGCTGGACGGCGAGTCTGCCGGTGTTGTGCGGCAAACGGGAATATCAAGAGACGCCACTGTCGACTTTCGATTCGGAGTTACTGCCGCGCAATGAGCGCCGGCGGCTCACGCCGGTCATCAAGCTGGCGTTACAGGCTGGCGAAGAGGCCATCCGCGGTGGCGGTGTGGCGGTGGAATCGTTACGTTCGGTTTTCGCCTCCTCGGGCGGTGACGGGGCGATCATCGACCGGATATGCCGGGCACTGAACCAGCCGGAACGGCCGGTCTCGCCAACCCAGTTTCATAACTCGGTGCACAACAGCCCGGCGGGCTACTGGGCGATTGCGACCCAGTGTCGCGGGGCCTCGGTCAGTCTCTCCGCACACGACGCCAGCTTTGCCGCCGGTTTGCTGGAGTCGGGGGCACTTGCCCTTGCGGCCCCCGGCCCCGTGCTGCTGGTTGTCTACGATTATCCCCTGCCTGCGCCACTGTCCGAGGCGCGCCAATTCCATGCACCTTTCGCCGTTGCGTTGCTGATCGATGCCGAATCTAACGCCGGCGCGCTCGCGGCCCTGGACATGGCAGTGACTGAGTCCGGCAGCGAAGACTGTAACAGCGGGGCGCTCGAGTCCCTGCGCACGGGCAATCCCGCGGCACGAAGTCTGCCGCTGTTGCAGGCCGTGGCGCGTGGTGTGGCGGGACGCGTGGTCTTGCCCTATCTGGACGGCAGTGTGCTCACTACCGACGTGACGTTTCACTCTGCTTCAGCGACGGCAAGAACGGAGCGGGTATCGTGAAGCGGGTACTGGTAACCGGCGGCAGTGGCGATATCGGCGGCGCAATCTGCCGCCGGCTGGCAGCCACCGGGCTGAAGGTGATCGTGCATGCGCATCACAATGCCGAAGCTGCCGAGGCTGTTGGCAAATCTATCGAGCAGGAAGGTGGTCAGGCCGAGACGGCGGTTTTCGACGTCACTGATACTGACGCATCCCGCAGAGCCATTGAAAAACTGCTGCAGTCCGGCCCGATCCAGGGGCTGGTTCACAGCGCGGGCCTGTACCGGGATGTGCCGATGGCGGGGATGAGCGGTGCGGTATGGCGCGAAGTACTGGCAGTTTCGCTGGATGGTTTTTTTAACGTCACGCAGCCACTTCTGCTGCCGATGATGGCCACCCGCTGGGGCCGGATTATTGCCATCTCGTCAGTAACCGGGCTCATCGGTAACCGCGGCCAGGTGAATTACGCCGCGGCCAAGGCGGGCCTGCACGGCGCGGTGAAGTCGCTGGCGCTGGAAACCGCCACCCGCGGCGTCACGGTCAATGTCATTGCGCCCGGCGTAATACAGGGCCGGATAACCCGGCACGAGTTCAGTGACGAGGTGATCAAGCAACTGGTGCCGATGAAACGTGCAGGTACGCCCGAAGAGGTTGCAGCGCTGGCCGGCTTTCTGATCTCGGACGACGCGGCCTATATTACCGGGCAGGTGATATCCGTCAGTGGTGGCATGGTCTGATGCGTGTCATCGCCGTGATTCCTGCCCGCGACGAGGCCACGACCATTGCCGATGTTGCCGTGCGTGCCAGCCGTTACGTCGAACAGGTAATCGTGGTGGACGATGCATCTGGTGATGGAACGGCAGAGATCCTGCAAAAAATCCCCGAGGTGCTGGTACTGCATAATGAATCCAATTATGGCAAGGCGGGAAGTTTGTGGCGCGGCATTCAACATGCCCTGGATAAAGGAGCCGACGCGGTGATGACGCTGGACGCTGATGGACAGCATTGCCCGGAAAAGATTCCGGCACTGATCGCAACGGCACAACAGCAGCCGGATCGCATCATCATCGGCGCGCGGTTACGCGGGCGTGCTGACACACCACGATTGCGCCGTTTCGCTAACCGGCTGGCAGATTTCTGGATCTCCAGGACAGCCGGTTACCGTATCGCCGACTCCCAGTCCGGATTCCGTCTTTATCCCGTCGCATTACTCAGACAACTGCAGATCCCGCATGATCGCGCGCACAGCTTCGTGTGGGAAAGCGAAGTGCTGATAGAAGCCGCGCGGCTGGGTTTCGGCAGCGTTCCCGTGACGATCGATGCAATTTACAAACCGATGGCACGCGTGAGTCATTATCGTGCAATCTTGGACAGCATTCGCATTGGCCGCATGCTGGCGTGGCGGTCGATCCAGCGAAGAAGGCATCCGCCGAACCCATCGCACACACTGACACAGTCACCGCGGAAGCATTGTGAACGCTCTGATTGACTCAGAGTGTACACTGCCCGACGTAAAAAACCCCGCCGAAGCGGGCTTTTTTACGACTTATTTATAATTTATAGAAGCGGTTCAGGCCTGCTTCTTTTTCCTGGCGAAGCCCAGTCCTGCCAGACCCAGACCCAGCAGGGCCAGAGTGGTGGGTTCAGGAACATCCTGCTTCGGCTTGTAGGTTATCTCTAACTTGGATTTCTTGATGTAGAAATCGCCACCCAGGGAACCGATCAGGACGCTGTAGGAACCGTCAAAAAGGAAGCTCACGTTGACGTTGTAGGAATATGCTCCCGTGTTGACTTCACCTATATCGAAAGTCCCGTCTTCCCCGATACCAGCACCAAGTTCAAAGGAGAACGGATTTAAAAAGAAGTCCTTCTCATCATCGAACAGGTAAAGGGTCAGGGCACCGCCCGTGATGTGATCAACGGGGGGATCGAATGTCTAACTGTGCGTCCAGGCGACATAATCACCGAGACCGTCCAGTTTCCATACGCTGCCGTACCCATGATCATCGTAATCGGACGCTTCGTACGTGCCGTTTTCACCGAAATAAGTGGTATCGGTCAGTGTCGTCGGGATGGCGCCGGCACTACCCGCAAAGGCCATTAACCCCAGACTGGCCATCATGGCTAAGAATGCTTTCATTGTAATGTATCCTCTTCAAAATTGGGTATAAGGTTCAACTTGTCTAGCAACCCTGATGCTAATAATATAACCATATGAAATTAAAGAATAAATTTCGGATATCGCCACCGGGGTTGAGACAGAAATGTAAAATATTTTGGCATTGCGGAATGCCGGAATCGTGCAATTCATAGAAATTGCTTTGAAAACAACAGGTTGTAAAAATATCGGGCTGTAAAGTCTGCCGACATCTGACAGCCTCTCTCCTCTTGTTTTAAATGGCCACTTTAGCCACCCGGAGATCCGTCGAAAATTTTACACTGACCGGTGAGCCGGTCTTTCTGTTCGAGGTCTGTCCACGGTTGGGCCGGCTACCGGAGACATGCATAGATGGATATCCGGCCTGCTAGGATGAGTCTATTTTAAAAGCAATTCAGGAGAATATGGGGTCTTCCTGCCGCGTCTGCGGTATCCCGCTCAGGTACGAGTCTGTATAATGCTGTATTGCAGCGAAATACCGTTGCGTGTGAAATTGAATCACCGGATATGCTGACCAATTATCTGCCCATACTGGTTTTTTTGATTATCGGATTGTTTATGGGCGTCATCATGCTGGTCCTGGGCTTTCTGTTTGGCCCCCGGCGGCCGGATGCCGAGAAAGCGTCCCCCTATGAATGCGGTTTCGAGGCTTTCGAAGACGCCCGCATGAAATTCGACGTGCGCTATTATCTCGTCGCCATTTTATTCATCATCTTCGATCTCGAAATTGCCTTTCTGTTTCCGTGGGGTGTGGTGCTGGACCAGATCGGCTGGACCGGATTCTGGGCCATGATGGTGTTCCTCGGTTTGCTCACGGTGGGTTTTGTTTATGAATGGAAAAAGGGGGCACTCGAGTGGGAGTAGCCGCTGAAAGAATGAACACCGGCCAGATCCATGATCAAGTGCATGAACATGGCATCGTCACGACGACCCTGGATAATCTGGTCAACTGGGCGCGTACCGGCTCGTTATGGCCGATGACTTTCGGACTGGCCTGCTGCGCCGTGGAAATGATGCACGCCGGTGCAGCGCGTTACGATCTGGATCGCTTCGGTGTGATCTTTCGCCCCAGCCCGCGCCAGTCGGATGTCATGATTGTCGCCGGTACGCTGGTGAACAAGATGGCGCCCGCCCTACGCAAGGTGTACGACCAGATGTCGGAACCGCGCTGGGTAATTTCCATGGGATCGTGCGCCAACGGTGGCGGGTATTACCATTATTCCTATTCGGTAACGCGCGGCTGCGACCGCATCGTGCCGGTGGATATTTATGTGCCCGGTTGCCCGCCGACCGCCGAGGCATTGTTATACGGCATCATGCAGTTGCAGAACAAGATCCGCCGTACCAATACGATCGCGCGTTAATTCATTTAAACTGTTTGTTTTCAGGATGACGAAGGCCGCTGAGCAATTCGCCAGTCAGTTACGCGAACGCTTCCAGGACTCCCTGGACAGTGTCACTGTTGCGGTGGGTCAGGTAACGGTGGAACTGCCGACGGCGCGACTGCTGGACGTCTGCCGCGCGCTGCGCGACGAAGACGCGTTTCAGTTCGAACAGTTGATGGATGTCTGCGGCGTTGACTATCTGCACTACGGTCAGGCCGACTGGGAAACAGAAGACACCACAACGACCGGTTTCAGCCGGGGTGTCAGCATCGGCGTTTATAAGGAATCCGCGAATAAACCGCAGCGTTTTGCCGTGGTGTACCATCTGTTGTCACTCAGGTATAACCGGCGCCTGCGGCTGCGCGCGTATACGGAGGGCAATCCGCCTTGCATCGACTCGGTGGTCGATATCTGGAATTCCGCCAACTGGTTCGAGCGCGAGGCGTTTGATCTGTTCGGCATCCTGTTCGAGGGTCACCCGGATCTGCGCCGCATTCTGACGGATTACGGTTTTGTCGGCCATCCGTTCCGCAAGGATTTTCCGTTGCATGGCAATGTCGAGGTCCGCTACGACCCCGACAAGGGCCGTGTCATTTATCAGCCGGTGACGATCGAAAACCGCGTGCTGGTGCCCAAGGTCATACGTCACGATAACCGTTACATGATTGGCGAACCCGAAGCCGAGGATCCGAAGCTCAGTGCCTGAAATCCGTAACATGACCATGAATTTCGGTCCGCAGCATCCGGCGGCGCATGGCGTATTGCGGCTGGTGCTGGAGATGGACGGCGAGGTGATCGAGCGCGCCGATCCGCACATAGGTCTGCTGCACCGGGCAACCGAAAAGCTGGCCGAAAGCAAACCGTATAACCAGAGCATCGGTTACATGGACCGGCTCGATTACGTCTCCGAGATGGCCAACGAGCACGCTTACGTCATGGCGATCGAGAAACTGCTCGGCATCACACCGCCGATCCGGGCGCAGTACATCCGGGTCATGTTCGACGAGATCACCCGCATTCTGAACCACCTCATGTGGCTGGGCGCGCACGGTCTCGATATCGGCGCAATGACCATGTTCCTGTACTGCTTCCGCGAACGTGAAGACCTGATGGACGTATACGAAGCGGTGTCGGGGACGCGTATGCACGCAAACTATTACCGGCCGGGCGGCGTATACCGGGATCTGCCGGGGACGATGCCACAGTATCAGCCGTCAAAGTGGCACACGGCAAAAGAAGTCGAAAAGATGAATGCGAACCGTCAGGGTTCTCTGCTGGATTTCATTGAGGATTTCACCAAGCGTTTTCCTGATCGCGTGGACGATTACGAAACACTGCTGACCGATAACCGTATCTGGAAGCAACGTACGGTCGGCATTGCCGCGGTATCACCGGAGCGGGCTCTGCAGCTCGGTTTCACCGGGCCCATGCTGCGTGGTTCGGGTATCGAATGGGATCTGCGCCGTAAGCAGCCTTACGAAGTCTATGACCAGATCGATTTCGAGATTCCGGTTGGCAGCAACGGCGACTGTTATGATCGCTATCTGGTGCGTATCGAAGAGATGCGCCAGTCCAATCACATCATCAAACAGTGTATCGACTGGCTGCGCCGGAATCCGGGTCCGGTCATCATCGATGACCACAAGCTGGTACCACCGCGGCGTGAAGAGATGAAGGATGACATGGAGTCGCTCATTCATCATTTCAAACTGTTTACCGAAGGCTACTGTGTCCCGGAGGGTGAGGTCTACGCCGCGGTCGAGCATCCCAAGGGCGAATTCGGTGTGTACATGATTTCCGACGGTGCCAACAAACCCTACCGCGTCAAGATCCGCGCCGCCGGTTTCGCGCATCTGGCTGCGATGGACGAGATGGTCCGCGGACATATGCTGGCTGATGTCGTCGCGGTGATTGGCACACAGGACATAGTGTTTGGTGAGGTGGACAGGTAGTGAAAAGTTAAACGTGAAAGGTGAAGGGTGAAAAGTGAGAACGAACCATGAAGAAATGTGCATTCGACATTTCACCTTTATGAATACGGCAGATGAACGAAAAGTCTGAAAACATTTTGTCCAAGCACGCGCGGAAGGTGATCGACGCGGAGATCGCGAAGTATCCGGTCGATCGCAAGCAGTCGGCGATACTTGCAGCGCTGCGCGAAGTGCAGCACGAGAATCATGGTTATCTCACGCTCGAGCTAATGGATGCGGTGGCAGCCTATCTCGAAATGCCGAAAATTGCGGTTTACGAGGTCGCGACCTTTTACTCCATGCTGGAGACGCGGCCGGTCGGTCGCCACAGCGTGTCGGTCTGCACGAACATCTCCTGTATGCTGCGCGGGGCGGATGATATCGTTGAACACATTGAAAAGAAGTACAAAGTAAAACTGGGGGAATCCAGTGCCGACGGCAGGATTTATCTGAAGAAGGAAGAGGAATGTCTGGCCGCCTGCTGTGGCGCGCCGATGATGATGGTCAATCACAAGTACTACGAGAACCTGACGCCGGACAAGGTGGACGAGGTTCTGGACGCACTGGACTGAGCTGATGTTACTGAACGAGATCTGTTACGCGACGCTGAAGTTCGAACATGAACCCTGGTCGCTCGAGAATTATCGCAAGGTCGGCGGTTACGAGGCCTGGCAAAAAATTCTCAAGGATGGAATCCCTCCCGAGCAGGTGATCGAAGAAGTGAAGACCTCGGGGCTGCGCGGCCGCGGCGGTGCCGGCTTCCCGACCGGGCTTAAGTGGAGCTTCATGCCGAAGCACACCGATGGACCGAAATATATCGTCTGCAATTCTGATGAAAGCGAACCCGGCACCTGCAAGGATCGCGACATTTTGCGCTTCAATCCGCACGCCATGGTCGAGGGCATGGCGATCGCCTGTTATGCCATGGGCGCGGAAGTCGGATACAATTACATTCGTGGCGAATTCATGGATGAACCGTATCTGCGCGTCGATACAGCCCTTAAAGAGGCCTACGCCGAAGGTTATTGCGGTAAGAATATTCTCGGCAGCGGTGTCGATATCGACATTTACAATACACTCGGTGCGGGGGCCTATATCTGCGGGGAAGAAACCGCGCTGCTCGAATCGCTGGAGGGCAAAAAAGGTTTCCCGCGCTACAAGCCGCCGTTCCCGGCCAATTTCGGTCTCTACGGCCGGCCGACCACGATCAACAACACGGAAACCTACGCCTCGGTACCGACTATCATGCGCAGGGGCGGACAATGGTTTCTGGAACTCGGCAAGCCGAACAACGGCGGTACCAAGTGTTTTTCCGTCAGCGGTCACGTCAATAAGCCCGGTAATTTTGAGATTCCACTGGGCACGCCGTTCAGGGATCTGCTGGAACTTGCCGGCGGTATGCGCGACGGGCGCGAACTGAAGGCTGTGATTCCAGGCGGCTCGTCGGTGCCGGTCGTGCCTGCCGAGACGATGCTCACCACGAACATGGATTACGATGCAATCAAGGAAATCGGCTCCATGCTCGGTTCCGGTGCGGTAATCGTCATGGATGAGCAGACCTGCATGGTACGTGTCCTGCGCCGTATCTCGCAGTTCTATTACTCCGAATCCTGCGGCCAGTGCACACCATGCCGCGAGGGTACCGGCTGGCTGTACCGCATGCTGGACCGCATCGTCAAAGGCCAGGGTCGCATGGAAGATCTGGACAAACTCGACGACGTCGCCAGCAAGATCGAAGGCCATACCATTTGTGCGCTGGGAGATGCTGCCGCCATGCCGGTGCGCAGCTTCATCAGGCATTTCCGCGATGAATTCGAGTACGCCATCGTGAACAAACACACCAAGTATGGCCCGGAACGCGACACGCGCGCAGCCGCCTGAACAGGTCCGAGCCCGGGATTATGAGCAAAGAAATCGTCACCATTGAAGTCAACGGCCGTAGCCTTGAGGCGCACAAGGGTCAGATGCTGATCGAGGTGACCGACACCAACGATATTTATGTACCGCGCTTCTGTTATCACAGCAAGCTGACGATCGCGGCCAACTGCCGTATGTGTCTGGTCGAAGTCGCCAGGGCTCCCAAACCGCTGCCGGCCTGCGCCACGCCGGTGTTTGACGGCATGCAGGTCAAGACGCGTTCAAGGCTCGCACTGGATGCGCAGAAGTCGGTGATGGAATTCCTGCTCATCAACCATCCGCTCGACTGCCCGATCTGTGACCAGGGCGGCGAATGCGAACTGCAGGATCTGGCGATGGGCTATGGCCGTGATGTATCGCGCTACAACGAAGGCAAACGCGTGGTCAAGGACAAGAACATCGGCCCGCTGGTGCAGACGGAGATGACGCGCTGCATTCATTGCACCCGCTGTGTGCGTTTCGGTCAGGAAATCGCCGGGTTGCGTGAACTGGGTGCCACCGGCCGTGGCGAACACATGGAAATCGGTACCTACGTTGAAAAGACCATGGTCTCCGAACTGTCCGGCAACGTAATCGATGTCTGTCCGGTGGGCGCGCTGACCGACAAACCGTTCCGCTACTCGGCGCGCACCTGGGAAATGGTGCAGCGGCCGTCAATCGCGCCACACGACAGCGTCGGTTCCAACCTGCATCTGCACGTCAAAGGCCAGACCGTTAAACGTGTCGTACCCGCACAGAACGAAGCGGTGAATGAAGTCTGGCTGTCAGATCGCGACCGCTACAGTTGCGAGGGACTGAACAGTCCTGAACGTCTGCAGGCGCCGCTGATGAAGCGTAACGGTGAGTGGCACGAAGTCGACTGGGAAGTGGCGCTGGAGTCGACACGCGATCGGTTGCAGGCAATTGTCGAAAAGCACGGATCGGACGCTCTCGGTGGATTGATTGCGCCCTGGTCGACACTTGAGGAACTGTATTTGTTCCAGAAGCTGCTGCGCGGTCTCGGCAGTAACAATATCGATCACCGTCTGCGTCAGGCTGATTTTCGTGATGATGACAGTGCGCCGCTTTTCCCCTGGCTGGGGCAGTCCATTCCGGATCTGGAGAAAGTCGATACCGCATTATTGATTGGTGCGTACCCGCGCAAGGAACAACCGCTTATCAACCATCGTCTGCGCAAGGCCGCCCTGCGCGGTGGCGATGTCATGGCGGTCAACATGGCGGACTATCCATTTAATTTCGAGCTGACGGCCAGGTGCGTGATCGCGCCATCGGCCATGGTCAGCAATCTGGCCGCTATCGCCAGGGCACTGATCGGCAACAATGGTGCCGGTGCCAGCGAGGAACTGCGCCGCCTTGTAGCTGATGTCGAAGTCACTGCCGAGCAGCGACAGATCGCCGAACGGCTCAAGTCAGGCAGCAATGCCACCGTTCTGCTCGGCGTTCAGGCCATGGCTCATCCCGAATTCTCAAGTCTGCGCGCGCTGGCCGGCGAGATTGCCACCCTGAGCGGGGCGCGTTTCGGTTATCTGGGCGAATCGGCGAATACCAGCGGTGCCTGGCTGACGGGTGTACTGCCGCACCGTGCTGCGGGTGGTGAACCCGTCACAACACCGGGGCTCGACGCCCGGGCCATGTTTGAGACAACTTTGCGCGGTTATCTGCTGTTCGGACTGGAACCCGAACGTGACTGCTGGGATAGCAGCGCCGTGGTGTCAGCGCTGCAGCAGGCCGATTGCGTTATCGCTATCAGCGCTTACCGTAATGCAACCCTGCAGCAGCACGCCGATATCATGCTGCCGCTGGCACTGTATGCCGAGACCGCCGGCAGCTTCATTAATGCCGAAGGTTGCCGGCAGTCCTTCGACGCGGCCGTTAAACCCCCGTTACTGACACGACCCGGCTGGAAAGTGTTGCGGGTACTCGGCACATTGCTCGCCCTGCCGGGATTTGAGTACCAGGAAATCACTGACGTGCGAAGCGAGATCGAGGGGCGGATCGATCCACTGCAGCCAGAGAATCAGTCGTGCTGGCAATTGCCCGCCCGCCTGCCTGCTGCCGACGATACAGACACACTGGAGCGGATGAGTTTCGTTCCAACCAACAGTCATGATCCACTGGTCCGTCACGCACCGGCGCTGCAGCAGACACATGATATCGCTGATGGCTACGCACATGTGCATCCCGACACCGCCCGGCGTCTCGGCCTGGAAGCGGTGGACCGGGTACGCGTCGAGGAAGGCCAGGGCTCTGCGGAACTGCTACTGGCTATTGACGCCAGCATTCCAATCGATGTCGTTCTGATTCATGCCACCCATCCGGACACCTTGCCACTGGGCGGCTGGTTCGGCCGGGTGCAACTGCAACGGGCCTGATGCGCGATGCTGGAAGCCTATCGCCAACTCCTGAACACGGTCATCGGTAGTTTCGTGCCGGCCGCCTGGCAGGCGCAGACTGTCGAGGTTTTGCTTATTGTCACGAAAATCAGCCTGATTCTGGTGCCGTTGATGCTATGCGTGGCCTATATGGTCTATGCCGAACGCAAGGTGATCGGTTACATTCAGGGTCGTATCGGGCCGAATCGTGTGGGCGCTTTCGGCTATCATCTGATCGGTCTCGGTCAGCCGATTGCCGACGCACTCAAGCTGATACTGAAAGAGATCATCGTTCCCAGCGGCGCCAACAAGACGCTGTTTATTATTGCCCCCATTCTGTCGATGGCGCCGGCGGTGGCCGCCTGGGCGGTCATCCCGTTCGATGACAACATGGTGCTGGCGGATATCAATGCCGGCCTGCTGTACGTGCTGGCGCTGACTTCACTGGCTGTCTATGGCGTCATCATCGCCGGCTGGTCGTCCAATTCAAAATACGCCTTTCTCGGTGCGATGCGTTCCGCCGCCCAGATCGTGGCTTACGAAATTTCCATGGGTTTTGCACTGGTCGGTGTGGTCGTTGCGGCCGGCAGTCTGAATATCGGCAGTATTATTCAGGCACAATCGGGCAGTCTGCTGCACTGGTACTGGTTGCCGTTGCTGCCGTTTTTCCTGGTGTACTTCATTTCCGGCCTCGCCGAGACCAATCGCGCACCGTTTGATGTGGCCGAGGGCGAATCCGAGATTGTTGCCGGTTTTCATGTCGAATATTCCGGTATGGCGTTCTCGCTGTTCTTTCTGGCCGAATACGCCAACATGATCCTGATTTCCGTACTTACGGCTGTATTTTTCCTGGGCGGCTGGCTGTCGCCATTTCAGGGCATTCCCGGACTGGCGACGCTGTTTCAGCCGGTGCCCGGCATTGTCTGGCTGTTGCTGAAGACCGCATGTTTCCTGTTTGTGTTTTTATGGCTACGGGCGACATTCCCGCGTTACCGCTATGACCAGATCATGCGGCTGGGCTGGAAGGTGTTTATTCCAATCACTCTGCTCTGGCTGGTGGTAGTCGCCGTACTCGTGAAACTGCAATTCGCACCCTGGTTCAATTGAAGATGAAACGTATGCTGGAATCAGTCAATCGCATCGGCAAAAGCCTGTTACTGCTGGAACTGTTGAAAGGTTTAAGGCTGACCGGACGCAATCTGTTCAAGCGCAAGGTCACCGTGCAGTATCCGGAAGAAAAAACACCACAATCGCCGCGCTTTCGCGGCCTGCATGCACTGCGCCGTTATCCGAACGGCGAGGAGCGCTGCATTGCCTGTCAGCTGTGCGAAGCGGTGTGTCCGGCGGTGGCTATCACAATTGAATCGGAGCAGCGCGACGACGGTACGCGCCGGACAACCCGTTACGATATCGATTTAACAAAGTGTATTTTCTGTGGTTTCTGCGAGGAATCGTGTCCGGTCGATTCGATCGTGGAGACGCGGATTTTTGAATATCACGGTGAAGAGCGCGGCGATTTGATCATGGACAAGGAACGTTTGTTGAAGATCGGGGACCTGGCAGAAAAGCAGATCGCCGAGGATCGGGCGGCAGATGCGGCGTACAGATAAGCTGGCGGGCCATGGCTTATGGACCATAGCCGATAACAAAGCAAGATTGCGATTAAACTTATTATTAACAACTGAATTCAATTTTCTATTAGCTATCCACTATAAACAATAAGCTAACCCGTGTTCGAACAGATTATTTTTTACGGTTTCGGAAGTCTGCTGCTGCTATCCGCGCTGATGGTCATCAGCGTGCGCAACCCCGTATATGCGGCGCTGTTTCTGGTGCTGGCATTTTTTTCCAGCGCTGCGATCTGGCTGTTGTTGCGGGCCGAGTTTCTGGCCATTGTTCTCGTGCTGGTATACGTCGGTGCGGTAATGGTTCTGTTCCTTTTCGTGATCATGATGCTGGATATCAATATGGCCAGTCTTCGCGCCGGCTTTACTCGTTATCTGCCGCTCGGTGCGATCGTCGCGCTGCTGCTGATGATTTCCATGGCGTGGGTGGTGGGTACGGATTACTTTGAACGCGCGCGTGACAGTGGCCTGCTGGATCCGGGTGCCGGTTACAGTAATACTGCAGAACTGGGCGAAGCACTGTTTATGCAGTATCTGTACCCGTTCGAAGTCGCCGGCGTCATCCTGCTGGTGGCTATCATTGCCGCCATCGGCTTGACCATGCGCCCGAAGCGAAGCACCAAGGCCCAGGATCCGGACGCCCAGGTGTCAGTACGGAGTCAGGATCGGGTGCGTCTGGTCAACATGAAGTCGGAACGCGAACAACAATAACTCTATTCATGACTATAAACTGATCTTTCCACAATCATGTTGAGCCTTGCCCATTTCCTGATTCTGGCTGCCGTGCTGTTTTGTATCAGCATCGCTGGCATATTCATCAATCGCAAGAATGTACTGCTGATACTTATGTGCATCGAGCTGATGCTGCTGGCGGTCAACATGAATTTTGTCGCTTTCTCCCATTTTCTTGATGATATTGGCGGTCAGGTGTTCGTGTTCTTCATATTGACGGTTGCTGCTGCAGAATCCGCGATCGGTTTGGCGATTCTGGTTGTCCTGTTCCGCAATCGCGACACGATCAATGTTGAAGATCTGGATTCGATGAAGGGGTAGGGGGTGGCTGAAAGTCTGAATACGCTTTGCCTGATCGTGGTGCTTGCGCCTCTGACAGGCTCGCTGATTGCCGGTCTGCTGGGGCGTGATATCGGCCGCAGTGGGGCGCACTGGGTGACGATTATCGGCGTGGGTGTGGCTACTGTCGCTTCGCTGCTCGTCTTCAAGGTCATGGTTTTTGACCGCGCACCGGTTTTCAATGAAACGTTGTATCAGTGGGCCAGCGTCGGGGGCATTTCATTCGAGGTCGGCTTTCTCGTGGATCGGCTCACGGCGACCATGATGGTCGTGGTGAGCTTTGTGTCCTGGATGATTCATATCTATACCATCGGTTATATGCATGACGATCCGGGGTATCAGCGCTTTTTCAGTTATATCTCGCTGTTTACTTTCGCCATGCTGATTCTGGTAATGTCGAACAATTTCCTGCAGCTGTTCTTCGGTTGGGAAGCCGTCGGTCTGGTGTCGTATCTGTTGATCGGTTTCTGGTTCAAGCGTGAGTCGGCTATCGTAGCCAGTCTCAAGGCCTTTATTGTCAACAGGGTAGGAGATTTCGGCTTTCTGCTGGGTATCGCCGGCGTGCTGTATTTCGCAGGCAGCCTTGATTACGGTGAAGTGTTCGCGGCTGCACCTGATTTGACCGGTACAACAATCAATATCCTGGGTACCGTCGAATGGTCGGTACTTACATTTATCTGCATCTGCCTGTTCATCGGCGCTATGGGTAAATCCGCCCAGGTGCCACTGCATGTCTGGCTGCCCGATTCCATGGAAGGTCCGACGCCGATCTCGGCCCTGATTCATGCCGCCACCATGGTCACGGCCGGTATATTCATGGTGGCGCGCATGTCACCACTTTACGAATTGTCCGAGCCCGCTCTCAGCTTTGTTATGGTTATCGGTGCCGTGACCGCTCTCTCCATGGGTCTGCTGGGACTGGTGCAGCATGACATCAAGCGGGTGATCGCCTATTCAACGCTGTCGCAGCTCGGCTATATGACGGTTGCACTAGGTGCTTCGGCCTATGCCGCCGCCATCTTTCATCTGGTGACTCATGCCTTTTTCAAGGCTTTGCTGTTTCTTGCTGCCGGCTCCGTCATTATCGCTTTGCATCACGAGCAGGATATGCGCCGAATGGGCCGCCTGAACCGGTTTATGCCTTTTACCTGGCTGACCATGCTTGCCGGCGCAGTTGCGCTGATTGGTGTGCCCGGAACGTCCGGTTTCTTTTCCAAGGATGCCATTATCGAAGCAGTACATTTATCCGAAATACCAGGCGCCGGCTTCGCCTATTTCAGTGTGCTGCTGAGTGTTCTGATTACAGCCCTGTATACATTCCGTATGGTGTTTCTGGTGTTTCACGGCCGGGACAATGTTGATCAGCACACCAAGGAACATCTGTTTGAATCACCGCCGGTCGTGATTTTGCCGTTGATTATCCTGGCGATACCGTCGCTGGTGCTGGGACTGTTTCTGGTCGGACCGATGCTGTTCGGTGATTATTTCTCGGATTCGATCCATGTCGCGCCAGACCACAATGTACTGGCGGAACTGGGCGCCGATTATCACGGTATTATCGGATTTATCCTGCATGGTTTCATGGCGGCTCCTGTGTGGCTGGCTGCAGCCGGTGTATTTATTGCCTGGTATTGCTATATCAGAAATCCGGACCTGCCCGGCCGCATCGCGGACCGGTTGGGAGCGGTTTACCGCCTGCTGCTGAACAAATACGGTTTCGACGATTTCAATCAGACTGTGTTTGCCGGCGGCGCCCGTGCACTGGGCCGGCTGTGCTGGCGCATTGGCGATGTATTACTGATCGACGGACTGATTGTAAATGGTTCCGCCATGAGCGTGCGCCGGCTATCGGGCAGGCTGAGACAGGTTCAGTCCGGTTATCTCTATCATTACGCCTTTACCATGATTATCGGCCTGCTTTTGTTGCTGGTCCTGTTTGTGCAGGGCTGGCCCGGCTGGTGGTTCCGTTGAGGTCCGGCCGATAAATCTGGTTATGATGACATTCACCAACCTGCCACTGCTGAGCTTGCTCATCTGGACGCCGATACTGGGCGGTGTCTGGGTGCTGATCGCCGGCGCGCGGCAGCAGCAGGTTGTGCGTCATCTGGCCCTGAGCATCAGCGTATTGGTTTTTCTGCTGTCGATATTGCTGTATCTGGGATTCCGGACCGATACGGCCAGTATGCAGTTTGTCGAACACAGCCGCTGGATCGAGAGCTTCAATATCAATTATTACCTGGGTACAGATGGTATTTCACTGCCTCTGATCCTGCTGACTGCCTTCACAACCATACTGGTAATACTCGGCGGCTGGGAGGTGATTGAACGGCGTCTGTCACAGTACATGGCCGCCTTCCTGATCCTCGAAGGCCTGATGATCGGTGTGTTCTCGTCGCTGGACGCGATTCTGTTCTACGTATTCTGGGAAGCGATGCTCATACCGATGTTTCTGATCATCGGTATCTGGGGTGGACCGCGGCGCGTCTATGCCACCATAAAGTTTTTTCTGTACACCTTTTTCGGTTCGGTGTTCATGCTGGTCGCGTTTCTGTATCTGTACAGTCAGACCGGCACTTTTGCGATCCCTGCGTTTTACGAACTGGCGCTGCCGCTGTCAGTACAGCAGTTGATATTTGTCGCTTTCCTGCTGGCGTTTGCGGTGAAGATACCCATGTGGCCGGTGCATACGTGGCTGCCGGATGCGCACGTCGAGGCTCCCACCGGCGGCTCGGTCATCCTCGCGGCAATCCTGCTGAAGATGGGCGGCTATGGTTTCCTGCGTTTCAGTCTGCCGATTACTCCCGATGCCAGCATGGCGCTGGACGGCCTCATGGTTGCACTGTCGCTGATAGCTATCGTCTATATCGGTTTCGTGGCTCTGGTGCAGCAGGATATGAAAAAGCTCGTTGCCTATTCATCCATCGCCCATATGGGTTTCGTGACGCTGGGCTTTTTCATGGTCTTCAATATCGTGGCTGCAGGAGATTCAGAAGCTGGTGCGATCATGGCACTGGGTGGTGGCATGATGCAGATGATTTCACACGGTTTCATATCCGGCGCCTTGTTCCTGTGTGTCGGTGTTATGTACGATCGGCTGCACAGTCGCGAGATCGGTGATTATGGCGGTGTCGTCAATACCATGCCGCAGTTCGCCGCTTTCATGATGCTGTTCGCAATGGCGAATACCGGTTTGCCAGGCACCTCCGGCTTTGTCGGCGAATTCATGGTAATACTGGCGACTTTCCAGGCCAGCTTCTGGGTGGCACTGGTAGCGGCAACCACGTTGATACTCGGCGCTGCCTATACCCTGTGGATGTACAAACGGGTGATTTTTGGTGACATCGCCAATAGCAACGTTGCCGGGCTGACAGACATCAGTCCGCGGGAAAAACTGATCCTCGGCCTGGTGGCGGTGCCGGTACTGGTATTCGGACTCTGGCCGCAGCCGGTTTTTGAAGTCATGAACCCCACACTCGAACATCTGCTGGAGCTCGCGCTGCGCAGCAAGCTGGGGGCTGGCTGACATGCCGGGTATGAATCTGCAGTTGCTATTGCCGGAAATCACGCTGTTGCTGTTTGCCTGCATCACCTTGCTGGCAGACGTTTTCAGCAAGGATCCGGAGCACCGGCTGGGCTACTGGCTGGCGCAGCTGAGCCTGCTGATCACTGCGGTGCTGGCGGTAGCCGGATACAGTGCTACGCCGCTCTACACGGCGGCCGGCATGTACGTCAGCGACGCCATGAGCGGCATACTGAAAAGCGTG
>CAZFUS010000039.1:0-22394 GCA_964522485.1 uncultured Enterobacteriaceae bacterium
ATCCGTGAGGGTGGCCGCACCGTGGGTGCCGGCGTCGTCGCCAAGGTGATTGAGTAAAGCGAATCGCGGCTGAAAACCGCTCCCACAGGGAGTGGAACCCGCGACAAACGAGACACGAGAGAGCTACGAGACAAGAAACCATGGCTGAACAGGTCATACGCATACGCTTGAAGGCCTTCGATCACCGATTGATCGATCAGTCGACACGAGAAATCGTCGAGACCGCGCGCCGTACGGGTGCCCAGGTCAAGGGACCGATTCCGCTGCCGACCAAGAAAGAGCGATTCACCATCCTGATTTCACCTCACGTGAACAAGGATGCCCGTGATCAGTATGAGCTGCGGACACACAAGCGTTTGATGGACATCATCAATCCGACGGACAAGACAGTCGATGCCCTGATGAAGCTGGATCTGGCGGCCGGCGTTGATGTCCAAATCAAGTTGAACTGAATTTAAGAGCAAGAACGAACATGGCATTGGGAATCATCGGACACAAGCGCGGCATGACCCGGATATTCACCGAGGATGGTCACTCGATTCCGGTGACTGTTGTCGAGGCAAGCCCGAATCGGGTGACACGCGTGCTGACGCCGGAAACCGACGGCTACCGCGCTGTGCAGGTGACGTGGGGATCAAAGCGTGCCGATCGCCTTACCAGGCCGGAAGCCGGCGTGTTTGCCAAGATCGAGCAGGATGCGGGCGAAGGTCTGCACGAATTTCGTCTTGCTGAAGGCGAAGCTGACGATCTGCAACCGGGCAGCGAAATCAAGGTGGAACTGTTTGCCGCGGGCCAGGAAGTCGACGTGTCGGGTATCACGATCGGCAAGGGTTTTGCGGGCACCATCAAGCGTCATCATTTCCGCGGCCAGCGCAAAACACACGGCAATTCACTGTCGCACCGCGTGCCGGGCTCTATCGGGCAGAACCAGTCGCCTGGCAAGGTATTCAAGGGTAAGAAAATGGCTGGTCACATGGGTAATGTCAAACGTACGACTCAGAGTCTGGAAGTCGTGCGTGTCGATGCCGAGCGCAATCTGGTTCTGGTCAAGGGCGCCGTACCGGGTGCCCGCGGCGGTTGCGTCACCATCAGTCCAGCCGTGAAGGCCCGCAATAAAGCCGAGGCCTCCTGAGGAACGATTGTATGGAACTGACACTGCATAAAACGGGCAAAAAAGGCACCGGCAAGGTCAAGGTCGAAGACGCGGTCTTTGCAGCCCGCTTCAACGAGCCGCTGATTCATCAGGTGCTGACTGCCTATCTGGCGGGCGCTCGTGCCGGTACCAAGGCTCAGAAAACGCGTGCCGAGGTCAGTGGCGGTGGCCGTAAACCGTGGCGTCAGAAAGGTACCGGGCGGGCGCGCGCCGGTACCATTCGCAGCCCGCTGTGGCGTGGCGGCGGCAGGATCTTCGCGGCCAAACCGCGCGACCACGCACAAAAGGTCAATAAAAAGATGTATCGCGGCGCCATGCGTTCAATTCTCTCGGAACTGGCGCGTCAGGAACGGCTGGTGATTATCGACGATCTCAAACTGGATTCACCGAAAACGAAGATGCTGATTGAGCAGCTCAACAGCCTGGCGGCTCCCGAAGCCCTGATTGTTACACATGATCTGACTGAGAATCTGTACTTCGCTGCCCGGAATTTACCGCGGGTCAATGTGATTGAACATTCAGAGGTCGATCCCTATAGCCTGATTGGTTTCGATAAGGTCATCGTGACCGAGGCTGCCATCAAGGAAATCGAGGCGCGACTGTCATGAGCGAGGAGAACATGATCCAGGAACGTCTGCTGGATGTGCTGCTGGAGCCGCGCATTACTGAAAAGGCAACCCGTATCGGCGAAGAAAACCGTCAGTTCATTTTCAAGGTGGCCCGTGATGCGAGCAAACCGGAAATCCGGGCGGCGGTGGAAAAACTGTTTGAAGTGGAAGTGTCTGCCGTACAGGTCATGAATGTGCCCGGCAAACAAAAGCGTTTCGGCCTCACCCAGGGACGGCGGGCGAACTGGAAAAAAGCCTATGTCACCCTGAAGTCCGGTTTCGATATCGATTTCAGCGGCGTCAGCTAAGGTATTTCAAGGATTCACATTATGGCATTGGTTAAACCCAAACCTACATCCGCCGGCCGCCGGTCCATGGTCAAGGTCAGTAATCCGGACCTGTACAAAGGCGAGCCATACGAGCCGTTGCTGGAACAGCAAAGCCGCAGCGCCGGCCGCAACAGTCAGGGCCGGATCACCGTGCGCCATCGGGGCGGCGGTAACAAGCAGCGCTATCGTCTGATCGATTTCAAGCGCGACAAGGATGGGATCCCGGCGCTGGTTGAACGGCTGGAATACGATCCGAATCGCAGTGCGCACATCGTCTTGTTGCGCTATGCCGACGGCGAGCGTCGTTACATTATTGCGCCCAGGAATGTTTCTGTCGGCGCGCGCCTGATGTCAGGCAGAGATGCCGAAATTGCTCCCGGCAATGCGCTGCCCCTGCGGAATATTCCGGTCGGTTCGACGGTGCATTGTATCGAAATCAAACCCGGCAAGGGCGCCCAGATCGCCCGCAGTGCCGGCGCTTCGGTGCAGCTGGTCGCTCGCGAGAGCGGGTATGCAACGCTGCGCCTGAAGTCGGGTGAGATGCGGCGGGTGCCGGTGGAATGCCGGGCGACCATTGGTGAAGTCGGCAACAGTGAACATTCGCTCAAGCAGCTGGGTAAGGCCGGTGCCAAGCGCTGGCGCGGCGTGCGACCGACCGTGCGCGGTGTGGCCATGAACCCGGTCGATCATCCGCACGGCGGTGGTGAAGGTCGCACGTCCGGTGGTCGTCATCCCACTTCGCCCTGGGGTAAACCGACCAAGGGTTACAAGACGCGCAGCAATAAGCGCACCGATTCGATGATCCTGCGCCGCCGTCGCAAATAACAGATTGAGGTAAGCCACGTGCCACGTTCGATTAAAAAAGGACCATTTGTTGATCATCATCTGCTTGCCAAGGTCGAGGCAGCACGGGCCAGTAACGACAAACGCCCGATCAAGACCTGGTCACGCCGCTCGATGGTATTGCCCGATATGGTTGGCCTGACCATTGCAGTTCATAACGGCCGTCAGCACATGCCGGTATACGTCAGTGAAAACATGGTCGGACACAAACTGGGCGAGTTCGCTGCCACGCGGACTTTTCGCGGCCATGCAGCCGACAGGAAGGCGAAATAGGTATTACTTGAGGCCAGTTAGTTAATAGAGGAAATGGGACGCCATGACCACCCAGGCGACATTGAGAAATACGAATATCTCAGCGCAGAAGCTGCGGCTGATGGCTGATCTGATCCGTAACCTGCCGGTTGATCGGGCACTGAACACGCTGGCCTTCAGCAACAAGAAGGCGGCTCCGATCCTGAAAAAGGTACTGGAGTCGGCGATTGCCAATGCCGAGCACAATGACGGTGCCGATATCGATGCGCTCAAGGTAAGCGCAGTCTGGGTCAATCAGGGGCGTCCGCTGAAGCGGCTGCGTCCCCGTGCCCGGGGTCGGGCCGACCGGATTCTGAAACGCACCAGTCACGTGACGGTGACTGTCGCCGAGGCTGAATAGGCAAGCTGAGCGACGAGGGAAAGAGGAACATGGGACACAAAGTACATCCAATCGGCCTGCGTCTGGGAATAATCAAGGACTGGACGTCGAAATGGTATGCGGATTCCAAGCATTATGCGGATTATCTGCATACCGATCTGAAAGTGCGGGACTACCTGCGCAAGAAGCTGTCGAATGCTTCGGTCAGCCGCATCCAGATCGAGCGACCGGCCAACAATGCACGGATTATCATCCATACCGCCCGGCCCGGTATCGTTATCGGCAAGAAGGGTGAGGATATCGACCGCCTGCGCAAGGAAATCTCGGCCATGATGGGTGCGCCGGCCAGTATCAATGTCGAGGAAATCCGCAAACCGGAGCTGGATGCCTATCTGGTTGCCGAGAGTGTTGCCCAGCAGATTGAACGTCGCATCATGTTCCGCCGTGCCATGAAGCGGGCGGTTACCAATACCATGCGGCTTGGCGCACTGGGCATGAAGATTATCGTCAGCGGCCGTTTGAACGGCGCCGAAATTGCCCGCACCGAATGGTACCGCGAAGGCCGGGTACCGCTGCATACGCTGCGAGCCGATATTGATTACGGACTCGCCGAAGCCAGGACGACTTACGGCATCATCGGGGTCAAGGTCTGGATCTTCAAGGGCGAGAAATTCGGCATGCAGTACGCTGAGGATGATGACGGTTCCAAGAGCGACGCCAGCGTTGCCGCCAAAGCAGCGTCGTAAAGCATTTACAGCTGAAGGATTCAACGGTGTTACAACCTAAACGTACAAAATTCAGGAAACAGATGAAAGGCCGCAACCGCGGTCTGGCGCAGACCGGCAACAGGGTCAGTTTCGGTGAGTATGGTCTGAAGGCGACCAGTCGTGGCCGTATTACGGCGCGCCAGATTGAAGCCGCGCGTCGTGCCGTGACGCGCTACGTCAAGCGCGGGGGCCGTATCTGGATCCGGATTTTCCCCGATAAGCCGGTTTCCAAGAAGCCACTGGAAGTCCGTATGGGTGGCGGCAAGGGTAATGTTGAATACTGGGTTGCGCAGATACAGCCCGGCCGCGTGCTGTACGAAATCGAGGGCGTAAGCGAAGAGCAGGCGCGTGAGGCTTTCCGGCTGGCGGCCGCCAAGCTGCCGGTACAGACCAGCTTTGTAGCCAGACAGGTACTGTGATGAAGGCGAACGAATTACGCGGCAAAAAAGCCGGAGAACTCAACAAGATGCTGCTCGATTTGAAACGCGAGCATTTTAATCTGCGCATGCAGCAGGGCTCCGGGCAGTTGACCCGTCCCAGCGAAATGCAGCGGGTGCAGCGCGACATAGCACGTGTCAAGACGATACTCAATGAACAGGCGGCCCGTAACTAGGCCCGGAACCAGGCAGACTGAAGGCAGATGAACACCCAAGACTTGAAAGCGACCAAAACTCTGACAGGCAAGGTCGTGAGTAACAAGATGGATAAGACGATCAGTGTACGTATCGACCGGCTGGTCCAGCATCCACTGTATGGCAAGTTCGTCCGTCGATCGACGAAATTGCTGGCGCATGATGAGAGTAACGAATGTCAGCCAGGCGATGTCGTTACCATTGAGCAGTCCAGACCGTTGTCGAAGCACAAGTCATGGCGTCTTGTCAGGGTTGTCAACCGGGCTGAAACGGTTTAGGCACTCAGCACAGGCGAACACAGGAGAGCCCGGATGATTCAGATGCAGACAATACTGAATGCCGCCGATAACAGCGGCGCTCGCAGCCTGATGTGTGTCAAGGTGCTGGGTGGGTCCAAGCGCCGCTACGCCAACATTGGTGATGTGATCAAGGTCAGTGTGAAAGAAGCGATTCCGCGCGGCAAGGTCAAGAAAGGCGAACTGTACAACGCGGTTGTTGTGCGCACCAAGAAAGGTGTGCGCCGTCAGGATGGTTCACTGATCCGCTTTGACAGTAATGCCGTGGTGTTGTTGAACAATCAGTTACAGCCGATTGGCACACGTATATTCGGGCCGGTTACCCGTGAACTGCGTACCGAAAAATTTATGCGCATTATATCGCTGGCGCCCGAGGTTTTGTGAACGATGAGCATGGCGAAGATCAGAAAAGGCGATGAGGTTATGGTGCTGACTGGAAAATACAAGGGTCAGCGCGGCGTTGTGCTGCAGGTACTGCCTGGCAGTGATCAGATCGTGGTTGAGAACGTCAATATGGTAAAGCGTCATACCCGTCCCAATCCGATGCGGGGCGAGGGCGGCGGTATCGTGGAAAAGGAAGCGCCTGTCAGTATCTCTAATGTGGCGATTTACAATCCTGTGACGCAGAAGCCCGATCGCGTCGGTTTTCGTTTTCTCAAGGATGGCCGGAAGGTCCGTTATTTTAAATCGAACAATGAAGTCGTGGATGTCTGAGGCGAACTGAGATGGCCAGATTGCAAGAGTATTACCGGGACACCGTCGTCGGGCAACTTGTCGAGAAATTCGGCTACAAGAGTGCCATGGAAGTGCCGCGGATTGTCAAAGTGACCCTGAATATGGGGGTCGGCGAAGCAGTGGCCGACCGCAAGGTCCTCGATCATGCGGTCAGCGATATGACCAAGATCGCCGGGCAGAAGCCGGTGATGAATAAGGCCAGGAAGTCGATTGCAAACTTCAAGATTCGTGAGGGCTATCCGATAGGTTGCAAGGTAACTCTGCGGCGCGATCGCATGTACGAATTTCTGGATCGGCTGATTAACGTAGCATTTCCACGTATTCGCGATTTTCGTGGATTCAGTCCCAGAGCGTTTGATGGCCGCGGAAATTACAGCCTTGGCATCAAGGAACAAATCATCTTCCCGGAGATTGATTATGACAAGGTCGATCAACTGCGGGGTATGGATATAACCATTACGACGACCGCCAAAAGCAATGAGGAAGCCCGGGCATTACTTGATGCCTTCAGCTTCCCGTTCCGAGGTAACTAAGATGGCGGTGGTTGAAGTCAGAAGGTTGGAGGAATAGTTATGGCTAAAGTGTCAATGATTTACCGTGAGCGCAAGCGCCAGAAGGAAGTCAAGCGTCAGGCCGGCAAGCGCGATCAACTGAAACAAATCATCAGTGATCCTGGCTCCAGTGAGGAGGCCAGGCGCGAAGCTGTCGTCAAGCTGAATAAGCTGCCGCGCAACGGCAGCCCGATCCGTCTGCGCAATCGTTGTGCGCTGACCGGCCGCCCGCATGGCTACTATCGCAAGTTCGGCCTGAGCCGCAACAAGCTGCGCGAAGCCGCGATGCGTGGCGATGTGCCAGGACTGGTCAAGGCAAGCTGGTGACCGCTGCCTGGACCGATTATCGAGTAACGAGTAACCAGAGACCCGGAAATACGCTATGAGCATGCAGGATCCCATCACGGATATGTTGAACCGCATCCGCAATGCGCAGGCGCGGGCCATGCGCGAGGTCAGCATGCCCAGCTCCAAATTAAAGAAGGCAATCTGCGCAATTCTGAAAGAAGAAGGTTTTATCGTGGATTATCGCGACGATGGTGATACCACCAAGCCGATTCTGACGATTGATTTGAAATACTTCGAGGGCAAGCCGGTCATTGAGACATTGAAGCGAATCAGCAAGCCCGGACTGCGGATATACAAGTCCAAGGATGATCTGCCCAGTATTATGAACGGCCTGGGTGTGGCCATCATTTCCACAAACAAGGGTGTGATGACCGACAAGACAGCGCGCCGGCAGGGTGTCGGTGGTGAAATCCTGTGCATGGTCGCGTAGGGAGCAAGCATTATGTCACGCATTGCTAAATATCCAGTTGCGATTCCCGCCGGCACGGAGGTCAGTGTGGGGAATGGATTGGTTACCGCCAAGACCGGCAAAGGGGAATTGACCTATGTCCTGAATCCCGATGTTGTGGTCAGCGTGGAAGACCAGCAGATCAAGGTTTCGGCCCGTGAAGCGGATAACAGGGATCATTGGGCTCAGGCCGGCACCACCCGCGCCCGCTTACAGAATATGATCAACGGCCTGAGCGAGGGCTTTGAGCGCAAACTGAATATTATCGGTGTCGGTTACCGCGCCCAGGCTCAGGGCCAGAAGCTGAATCTGACCCTTGGATTCTCACATCCTCTGGTGTTCGATGTGCCGGAGGGCATCACCATCGAGACCCCGAGCCAGACCGAGATCGTGATCAAGGGCATGGATCGCCAGCTGGTTGGTCACGTTGCGGCCAAGATTCGTGGTTTCCGCCCGCCGGAACCTTACAAGGGAAAGGGCGTACGTTATGCCGATGAAGTCGTGATCAAGAAGGAGGCGAAGAAGAGCTGATGTCCGCATCCAAGTACAGTGCCCGCGCGCGCAGACGCATCCGCACCCGGGCCCATATCAAGTTTCTGGGCCAGCACAAGCTTTGCGTGCATCGCACGCCGCGGCATGTCTACGCTCAGATTATCGCACCCGATGGTGGCCAGACGCTGGTCAGCGCTTCCACACTGGAAAAGGACGTGCGTGCCGAGGTGGGCTATGGCGGTAACGTCAAGGCTGCACTGGTCGTCGGCAGACTCCTGGCTGAACGCGCCAAGCAGGCCGGAATTACCAAGGTAGCCTTCGATCGTTCCGGTTTCAGATACCACGGTCGTATCAAGGCGCTGGCCGATGCGGCACGCGAAAACGGCATGGAATTTTAAAGGACACTGATTATGGCGATGTCTGACTCATACACAGGTAACGAAGATCTGCAGGAAAAACTGGTCTCGGTGAACCGCGTGGCCAAGGTGGTTAAAGGTGGCCGCCAGTTTGGTTTTGCTGCGCTGACCGTGGTCGGTGACGGTAGGGGCAAGGTCGGGGTTGGTCGCGGCAAGGCACGTGAAGTACCGGTGGCTATCCAGAAGGCCATGGAAAGCGCACGCCGCAATATGGTCAGCGTGCCGCTGAAAGACAGCACGCTGCATTACGCGATCACAGCCCGCCATGGTGCTGCCAAGGTCTACATGCAGCCGGCTTCCGATGGTACCGGTATCATCGCCGGTGGTCCGATGCGTGCCGTGTTTGAAGTGCTGGGTGTGCATAACGTACTGGCCAAATCGCATGGTTCAACCAATCCGATCAATGTTGTGCTGGCAACCATTAATGGGCTGAAGAACTTGGCCGCCCCCGAGCGCATCGCCGCCAAGCGTGGCAAGACGGTAGAAGAGATCACGGGCGAACAGTCATGAGCAGCAAACAGGGACAAATCAAGATTACGCTGACACGCAGTCAGTACGGACGCGCTATCAGGCATCGTCAGTGTGTGGCGGGCCTTGGCCTGCGCCGCATCGGCCATACGGTGACTGTTGCGGACACACCGGAGAATCGCGGCATGATTAACAAAATCGACTATCTGCTTAAAGTCGAGGAAGCCTGACATGCGCCTGAATACCATCAAACCCGCCGTCGGCTCCAAGCAATCGGCCAAACGCCCGGGCCGCGGCATCGGTTCAGGCCTGGGCAAGACGGCCGGGCGCGGCCACAAGGGCCAGAAGGCACGCGCTGGCGGCTTCCACAAAGTCGGCTTCGAGGGCGGCCAGATGCCACTGCAGCGGCGTCTGCCGAAAATCGGTTTCCGTTCCGCTCTGGCGCGCAGCACGGCGGAGATCCGCCTGCACGAATTGGCTTTCGTAGAGGCCGAAGTGGTCGATCTCGAGGCTCTGAAGAAGGCCGGTATCGTGCGCAAGGATTGCAGTCGCGCCAAGGTGATCGCCAGCGGTAAACTGGACAAGGCGGTCACAATCAAGGGGCTGAAAGTCACCAAAGGCGCCAAGACGGCCATTGAAGCGGCCGGCGGCAAGGTGGAGGGCTGACTTGGCTTCAACGTCGTCACCAGCCATCCCCGGCGGCCTGGCAGGTCTGGGCAAGCTGACCGAACTGCGCCAGCGGCTGTTGTTCGTGCTGTTTGCGCTGTTCGTCTACCGCGTGTTCACGCATGTGCCGGTACCCGGTATCAATCCGGTAGCGCTGCAGGAGTTATTCAATCAGCAGAGTGGCACCATTCTGGACATGTTCAACATGTTTTCCGGTGGTGCGCTGGAACGGTTTTCCGTCTGTGCCCTGGGGATCATGCCGTATATCTCCGCCGCCATTATCATGCAGCTTCTGACCGTGGTGGAACCGCGGCTCAAGCAGCTCAAAAAGGAAGGCGAACAGGGGCGGCGCAAGATCACACAGTACACCCGTTATGGCACCGTGGTATTGGCGACTTTCCAGGCATTCGGAGTCGCGATTGCCCTGGAAGGGCAGCAGGCGGCCGGCATGTCAGTGGTCATGTCGCCCGGACTCGGGTTCAAGATCACCGCCGTGACGACGCTGGTGACGGGTACGCTGTTTTTGATGTGGCTGGGCGAACAGATTACCGAACGGGGTGTCGGCAACGGCATTTCGCTGATCATTTTTGCCGGGATCGTGGCCGGTCTGCCCTCGGCGGTGGGGGGTACACTGGAGCTGGCGCGTACCGGTGAATTCAATCTGCTGATGGTGATCGCCTTGTTTGCACTGGCTATCCTGGTAACCGGATTCGTGGTATTCGTTGAGCGTGGCCAGCGCCGTATCACGGTGAATTATGCCAAGCGCCAGGTGGGACGCAAGGTTTACGCGGGCCAGTCCAGTCACCTGCCGCTGAAACTGAATATGGCCGGCGTAATCCCGCCGATTTTTGCTTCCAGTATCATACTGTTCCCGGCGACCCTGGCCGGTTGGTTCGGTGAAAGCGGCGGGGCTATGGGCTGGCTGGCCAGCTTCGCGAATACTATGCAGCCGGGACAGCCGCTTTACATAGCTTTTTTCGCAGCGGCAATTATATTTTTCTGTTTCTTCTATACAGCGATCGTATTCGATCCGCGTGAGACGGCAGACAATCTGAAGAAATCGGGCGCCTTCATTCCCGGTATGCGTCCGGGTGAGCAGACCGCGCAATATCTGGACGGTGTTCTGACCCGTCTGACGCTGGCGGGTGCGATGTACATCACCGCAGTCTGTCTGTTACCGGAATTTCTGATCCTTGAATTTTCGGTACCGTTTTATTTCGGTGGCACATCGCTGCTGATCATTGTGATTGTGGTGATGGATTTCATGGCGCAGGTGCAGTCGCATCTGATGTCGCATCAGTATGAAGGTCTGCTGAAAAAGGCGAACCTCAAGGGCTACGGCAGGCGCTAACAGGAAGCATATGAACTTCGTGTCTTGTCACAATACGGCGTTACGGCTTATCTCCGCTGCTCACATAGTGTCCGCTATGCTGCGCTGCTCGATTTCGCCGCGCCTTGTCTTGCGCCAAGGCACTCGTTCCTCCGCTTCCTGTTTATCAAGAGAGTGTTAGATATGAAAGTCATGGCATCGGTCAAAAAAATCTGTCGCAACTGCCGGATCATCCGCCGGCGCGGCGCGGTCCGGGTGATCTGCTCGAACCCGCGCCATAAGCAACGGCAGGGTTAAAGGTTTAACTGGAGTTATAACTATGGCACGTATAGCCGGCGTCAATATCCCGGTCGATAAACATGTAAGCATTTCGCTTACCTATATTTACGGTATCGGCCCCACCCTGGCTCAAAAGATTTGCCGGGATGCGGGAGTTCAGCCCACGGCCAAAGTCCGCGAACTTGACGAAGCCAACCTGGACGCCATCCGTCAGGAGATCGAAAAGTATGAGGTGGAAGGTGATCTCCGGCGTGAAGTTTCCATGAACATCAAGCGCCTCATGGACCTGGGCACTTACCGGGGCGTTCGCCACAGACGCGGTCTGCCGTTGCGTGGTCAGCGGACGCGTACTAATGCCCGGACCCGCAAAGGTCCGCGCCGGGCGGTCAGGAAATAACAGAAGGTCAAAAATATCATGGCAAAGGCAGCAGCAACACGTACCCGCAAGCGCACCAAGAAAACGGTGATTGACGGTATTGCGCACATTCACGCTTCGTTTAATAACACGATCATTACCATCACTGATCGCCAGGGTAATACGCTGGCATGGGCTACGGCGGGTGGCAGCGGTTTCCGCGGATCCCGCAAGAGCACGCCATTCGCTGCGCAGGTTGCGTCTGGCAAGGCCGGTGAACAGGCGTCCGAATATGGCATGAAGTCGCTCGAGGTCTTCATCAAGGGGCCGGGTCCTGGCCGTGAATCCGCCGTGCGCGCACTGAACGCTGCCGGCTTCAAGATCACCAACATTACCGACGTGACGCCGATCCCGCATAACGGCTGCCGGCCACCGAAGAAGCGTCGCGTTTAAGTCAAGCAGAGAGGCAGTTAAATAGATGGCAAGATACCTCGGACCCAAATGCAAGCTGAGCCGGCGCGAGGGCATGGATTTGATGCTCAAAAGCCGGGCGCGTCCGCTTGAGTCAAAATGCCAGATCGACAAGGCTCCGGGTCAGCATGGCGCCCGTCAAAGACGCCTGTCGGATTACGCCGGACAGTTGCGCGAGAAGCAGAAGCTGCGCCGGATTTACGGCGTGTTGGAACGGCAGTTTCGCCGTTACTACAGGGAAGCCGCGCGACTGAAGGGCTCGACCGGTGAGAATCTGCTCAAGCTGCTGGAATGCCGGCTCGACAATGTCGTTTATCGTATGGGTTTCGGCAGCACCCGTAACGAGGCACGTCAGCTGGTCAGCCATAAGGCTGTACTCGTCAACGGCCAGTCAGTCAACATTCCTTCGTACCAGGTACAGCCCCAGGATGTGATCAGCATTCGTGAAAAGGCCCGCAAGCAGTCGCGTGTCCAGGATTCGCTGACAGTGGCTGAAGAATACGGTATTCCGGAGTGGGTTGAGGTGGATAGCAAGAAAATGGAAGGCACTTTCAAGAATGTGCCGGACCGTACCGATCTGCCCAGTGACATCAATGAAAATCTGGTCGTGGAACTTTACTCCAAGTAATCAGTAGAGGCTCATTCATGAACACAGCCGTCAGTGAATTGTTGAAGCCGCGCCGCGTCGACGTTGAGCCGATTAACGCTCGTTGCGCTAAAATCATTATCGAACCGCTGGACAGCGGTTTCGGTCACACGCTCGGCAACGCACTTCGCAGAGTGTTGCTGTCATCGATGCCGGGTTGTGCGATCGTCGAGGTCGAGATCGAAAACGTGCTGCACGAGTACACCACGATAGAGGGTGTTCAGGAGGACGTGACGGATATCCTGCTGAATCTCAAAGGTGTGGCGATTCGCATGCATGCCAAGGATGAGGCGACCCTGTCGCTGAAAAAGAGTGGTCCGGGTGAGATACGGGCTGGCGACATCGCACTGGATCACGATGTCGAGATTGCGAATCCGGACCATTTTCTCGCCCATCTGACCAAGGAGGGCGAACTGAGCATGACCATGCGGGTCGCACGTGGTCGCGGCTATCATCCGGTGATGATTGCTGCCAGTACGGAAGAAACCGATCAGACTATCGGTCGCCTGAAGCTGGATGCTTCCTACAGTCCGATTCGCCGGGTATCCTACGAGGTTCAGAACGCCCGTGTCGAACAGCGGACCAACCTCGACAAGCTGATTATCGAGATCGAGACCAATGGCACCATCGATCCGGAGGACGCCGTGCGCGAGGCCGCGGGCATTCTGCGTGATCAGCTGTCGGTGTTCGTCAATCTCGAGGCCCAGGAAGAGTCACAGCCGAAAGCCATCAAGGAGCCGGAAATCGATCCGATCCTGCTGCGTCCGGTGGATGATCTCGAACTGACCGTTCGTTCAGCTAATTGCCTGAAAGCCGAAAGCATTTACTATATCGGCGATCTCATCCAGCGCACCGAAGTGGAACTGCTGAAGACTCCGAATCTGGGCAAGAAATCGCTGACCGAGATCAAGGATGTGCTTGCTTCGCGCGGTCTGTCACTCGGTATGCGACTGGAAAACTGGCCGCCGGCGGGTCTATACGACAACCAGGACAAAACCGCCTCCGCCTGAGGCGACGGGACGATTATCATGCGTCATTCAAACAGTGGCAGAAAACTCAGTCGCGACAGCAGCCACCGTCGCAGCATGTTCCGGAACATGGCCGTGTCGCTTATGCAACATGAGCAGATCCGCACGACCGTGCCGAAAGCCAAGGAACTGCGCCGTGTCGTTGAGCCACTCATTACTATGGCCAAGAGCGACAGCCTTTCCAAGCGCCGTCTGGCGTTCGATCGTCTGCGCGATCGGGAAACCGTGACCAAGCTGTTCAATGAACTGGGACCGCGCTACCAGGCGCGCCCGGGCGGCTACTTGCGCATTCTGAAATGCGGCTATCGGCCGGGTGACGCCGCTCCCATGGCGATCGTCCAGCTCGTGGACCGGCCGACGGGCGAGCCGGAAGCCGCTGCCCAGAAATAAGACGGTGCCGATAAAGTAACATAAAAACCGGGCGCGTCCCGGTTTTTTTGTTTGCACAAATATAGAAAAACAGTCCGCGAATGAACGCAAAAAACGCAAATTAAAGCATAATGATGTTTTGGAATTATTGTTGCGTTTCATGGACCGAACCGCCAAAAGCTGACTTGCCTGATTGTTCTGACTACGATTTACCGTGTGGCCATCATCTATACTGGCTGGTCTGTTCTGGCTTATAGAGGAATGGTGTCCGTAAATGAACGCGAACAACACGACTTGTACTTTCGGATATTTTGCGTTCATTCGCGCTTTTCGCGCGATTATTTTGTTTTTTGGGACTGCAGACCTGAAATGATTGTGTTGTTTACAGACTATGGTGTAACAGGCCCCTATACGGGACAACTCGAGATCGTGCTTAAAAGCCGTGCGCCACGGGAGCCGGTGGTGAATCTGTGTGCCGATGTCCCGCGACAGAATCCTAAAGCCGCAGCCTATCTTCTGGCTGCGCTGAAACAGTCATTGCAGCAGCCCGCTGTCTGGTTATGTGTTGTCGATCCCGGTGTCGGGACCTGGGCAGATGCGCCGGTAATGATCAATATGGATGGCTGCTGGTTTGTCGGTCCGGACAACGGATTGTTCGATATTGTTGGCCAGCGCGCCGGGCAGCGTGTCTGTTTCGATATCGACTGGCGGCCTGCTGAGTTATCGAACAGCTTTCATGGCCGCGATCTTTATGCACCGGTGGCGGCGGAACTCGCGGCGGAACGCCGGCCTGCGGGTACGTTACGTGACTGGCAGCCGCGTCATGAGTGGCCCGCTGATCTCAACGAGATCATTTATACTGACGCTTTCGGCAACGCCCTGACCGGCATGCGCGCTATCAGCCTCAACGCCGAATCGCGACTGGTGATCAATGGCGAGACGCTGGATTATGCAGCGACGTTCGGCGCCGCGCCAGAAGGTACCGCTTTCTGGTATGAAAACTCCAACGGTCTGGTCGAAATCGCCGTCAATCGTGGTAATGCGGTTCAGCAGCTGGAATTGGCGATCGGTATAAGTTTTGTAGTCGAATTGTCTGGCTACTGAGACGTAAGTTCAGCTAGCTGAGTTTCTTGCGCAACAGTTCATTGACCTGCTGTGGATTTGCCTTGCCGCCGGACTTTTTCATCGCCTGGCCTACCAGATAGCCCAGTACCTTGTCGTTGCCGTTGCGGTACTGTTCACACTGGTCCGGAGATTCGGTAATGACTTCATTGACCAGTTTCTCGATGGCTGCTGTATCGGTGACCTGCTGCAGGCCTCGGCTTTTGATAATCGCATCGACTTCACCTTCACCATTCCAGAGGGCGTCGAACACGGTCTTGGCGGTTTTTCCGGAGAGAGTCTGATCGTTAATGCGTGTCACAAGCCGGCCGAGTTGAGCAGCAGAAACGGGACTGTTCACGATATCGAGATCGCAGCGGTTCAGGGCAGCAGCCAGTTCACCCATGATCCAGTTGGCGCAGGGTTTGGCACTACCGTCAGCTGCTGCGACCGCGGCCTCGAAGTAATCGGCCAGATCGCGACTGGCGGTCAGAATAACGCTGTCGTAATCCGACAGGCCGTACTCTGACTTGAAGCGTTCACGCTTGGCGGCCGGCAGCTCCGGCAGGCCCGCGCGTATCGTATCAACGAAGGCTTTGTCGAGCCGTACCGGCAACAGATCCGGATCCGGAAAATAGCGGTAATCGTGCGCCTCCTCCTTGCCGCGCATGGAGCGGGTCTCACCCTTGTCCGGATCATACAGCCGCGTTTCCTGGATGACCTTTTCACCGGCTTCCAGTAAGGCTATCTGGCGTTCGACTTCGTAGGCAATCGCCTGTTCCACGAAGCGGAAGGAATTGAGATTCTTGAGTTCGGTGCGCGTGCCGAGCTGTTCATTACCCTGCGGTCGCATAGAGACGTTTGCATCGCAGCGGAACGAGCCTTCCTGCATGTTGCCGTCGGAAATGTTCAGGTAACGCACCAGGGCATGGACTGCCTTCATGTAGGCAGCTGCCTCGGCCGGGCTGCGCAGCTCCGGCTCGGAGACGATCTCGATCAGTGGTGTACCGGCGCGGTTGAGATCGACGCCGGTGTAATCGCCAAAGGCGTCATGCACTGATTTTCCGGCATCTTCTTCCAGATGTGCGCGGGTGATAGCGACAGTCTTGCGCGTGCCATCCGCCAGATCAATCTCAATGCTGCCGCGGCCGACAATGGGGTGCTCATACTGGCTGATTTGATAGCCTTTGGGCAAGTCCGGGTAGAAGTAGTTCTTGCGTGCAAAGATCGAGAAGTCCGGTATGTCGGCATTGATAGCCAGACCGAAAGTGACCGCTTTACGCACCGCCTGTTCATTCAATACCGGCAGTACCCCCGGCAGTCCGAGATCGACGGCGCTGGCCTGACTGTTGGGCGGGGCGCCGTAGGCAGTGGCGGCGCCGGAAAAGATCTTGCTCCGGGTGTTGAGCTGTACATGGATCTCCAGCCCGATAACGGTTTCCCATTCCATATTTGGTTTGTAGCTATTTATTGAAAAATCAATCCGCGAATGAACGCAAATACACGCAAATAATAGAAACAATGCATTGCTGTTATTTTAAATTCGCGTTTATTCGCGTTCATTTGCGGACTATAGAACGAAATCATTCATACCCTTTCGGAACCTGCTGGTGCCAGTCGGTGGCCTGCTGGTAACGGTGGCCGATGTTCAGCAACAGGGCTTCACTGAAATGATTGCCGATTAATTGCAGTCCCACCGGCAGATCGTCAGCAAAACCCGCCGGCAAGGACAGGGCGGGCAGGCCTGCCAGATTGGCCGATACTGTGTAGATGTCGTTCAGATACATGGCGACCGGATCGGCAGTTTTCTCATTGATTCTGAAAGCGGGTGCCTGTGTAGTCGGGCCGAGGATGGCGTCGACCCCGGTAAAGGCGTGTTGGAAATCCTCCTGTATCAGTCGCCGAACCTGTTGTGCCTTGCGGTAATAGGCGTCGTAGTAGCCGGATGACAGGGCGTAGGTACCGATCATGATGCGCCGCTTGACCTCGGGACCGAATCCCTCCGACCGCGACCGGCAGTAGAGATCCAGCAGATCGCGTGGCTGTTCACAGCGATAACCGTAACGGACACCATCGAAGCGGGCCAGGTTGGACGAAGCTTCGGCCGGCGCGATGACGTAGTAGGCTGGTATTGCCAGGCCCGTGTTGGGCAACGAGATCTCCTTGAGTTTCACACCGAGTTTCTCCAATTCCGCCGCGGCGGTCTGGATCGATTCGGCTACCCGCGCGTCCAGACCACTACCAAAATACTCATTCGGCAGACCCAGTGTCAGACCGTCGAGATCCTCGTTGATCCGAGTACTGAAATCTTCGGCCGGGCGCTCGATCGAAGTCGAATCGAGTGGGTCGAAGCCGGCCATGACGGTCAGCACCAGGGCCGCGTCCTCGGCGGTCCGGGTCATGGGGCCAGCCTGATCCAGACTGGAGGCGAAGGCGATCATGCCGTAACGCGAGACGCGGCCGTAAGTCGGTTTGAGACCGGTGATGCCGCACAGCGCCGCCGGCTGACGGATCGAGCCGCCGGTGTCTGTGCCGGTGGCGGCGGTGACCAGGCGCGCGGCCACCGCCACCGCCGACCCCCCCGAAGAACCGCCCGGTACGTGCTGCTCAAGCCAGGGATTCTGGACAGGTCCGTAGAAACTGGTTTCAGTGGACGAGCCCATGGCGAATTCATCCATGTTGGTCTTGCCCAGGGTGACCATACCGGCTTCGTTCAGACGCCGGACCACGGTGGCGTCGTAGGGGGCAATGAAATTATCTAGCATACGCGAACCGCAGCTGGTCTTGACCTCGCGAGTACAGAAAATATCCTTGTGTAACAATGGGATACCCATTAGAGGACTGGCGCCACCAGTGGCCAGACGGGCATCGGCGGTCCTGGCCTGTTTCAGGGCGGCATCGGCGGACAGTGTAATAATGGCATTTAGATACGGGTTGTGGCGCTTGCAGCGCTCCAGATGCAACTGCGTCAGTTCGACACTGCTGATCTGGCGTGCCTGCAGCGCGCATGACTGTTCAACCAGGGTATTGAGATACATGCTGATTGTCCGTCGACCTCTCCGGTCGGGCACTTTATCCTTTATTAATCAATAACTTTGGGTACGAGATAATAACCGGCTTCGACGGCAGGCGCGTGGCGCTGAAATGTCTCGCGCTGGTCGGTTTCACTGATTTCGTCCGGTCGCAGGCGGGCTCCCAGTTCCAGCGGATGCGCCAGGGGTTCGACTGTGCCGGTAGCCACCTGATCAAGCTGATCGACCAGTTCCAGTATCTGGCCAAGCTCGGCCTGATAGGAGGCCGTCTCTTCCGTGCTCAGGGACAGGCGGGCAAGCCCGGCTATATGTTCAACTGTCGTTTTGTCGAGTGACATAAAGTCTTGTGCGTTATTAGTTGAATTCTGAAAAATTTAACATAAACGCTATCTTGCCGAAAATCCTAGCGATTGTTAAAGTAGCGCAATTCTGGCCGCGACGTAGGGAAACTAACGATAAAATGCGGAAAAGTCTGTCCGGGGCGTGGACCTGTCCGCTTGTCCGTGGTGTCGATCCGGCCCATCACTGACGCGTATCTGCCAACGCATTCACAGTTTCTACAGCCTTTCGCCGCCAACATGGCCCATTCCTGACTTGGTGATATGACACGATGTTGAATAAAATTCGCGGACTGTTCTCTAACGATCTTTCCATCGATCTCGGTACGGCCAATACGCTTATCTATGTCCGCGGCAAGGGTATTGTGCTGAATGAACCATCCGTTGTAGCCATACGTCAGTCCGAAGGCAGTAATAGCAAGACTATCTGTGCCGTCGGCGCCGAAGCCAAGCGCATGCTTGGCCGCACGCCAGGGCATATTACCGCAATTCGTCCGCTCAAGGACGGCGTGATTGCCGATTTTACTGTTACCGAAAAGATGCTGCAGTATTTTATCCACGCGGTCCATGGCAATACGCTGTTCAAGCCAAGCCCAAGGGTACTGGTCTGTGTGCCCTGCGGTTCCACTCAGGTCGAACGGCGTGCTATCCGTGAGTCTGCGGCCGGTGCCGGCGCCAGTGCCGTTTACCTGATAGAGGAGCCCATGGCCGCGGCCATCGGTGCCGGTATGCCGGTCAGTGATCCGCGCGGTTCCATGGTGCTGGATATCGGGGGGGGTACGACCGAGGTCGCAGTCATTTCACTGAATGGTATTGTCTATTCCGAATCTGTCCGCATCGGCGGCGATCGCTTTGATGAAGCCATTATCAACTACGTTCGCCGCAATTACGGTACCATGATTGGCGAAGTTACCGCCGAGCGCATCAAGCATGACATTGGCTGCGCTTTCCCGGCTAATGAAGTCAAGGAAATGGAAGTTCGCGGCCGTAACCTGGCGGAAGGTATCCCGCGCAGCTTTACGCTGAACAGCAACGAAATTCTCGAGGCATTACAGGAACCACTCGCCGGTATCATTGGCGCCGTGAAAACGGCTCTGGAAAAGACACCACCGGAACTCGGATCGGATGTGGCCGAGCGTGGCATGGTGGTGACCGGGGGTGGAGCACTGCTGCGTGATTTGGATCGACTGCTGATGGAAGAGACCGGCTTGCCGGTCATTGTCGCCGAAGACCCGTTGACCTGCGTCGCGCGTGGGGGCGGCAAATATCTGGAAATGATTGAGGAATATGGAAAGGATATCCTGACATTGGAATAACCGCGCTGTTTGTATAATGGCGGGGGGGTCAAAAATTAAAGCGCTGTTCCTGAAAAAGACGTCGACAGTTATCAAGCTGGCGGTCTTCGCCATAGGTTCTGTCGTGCTCATGACCCTTGATCATCGTCAAGATCATCTGGATAACTTTCGATCGAGCTTGTCTGTGATCGTTTATCCTGTGCAGTTGCTGGTCGATATGCCTATCGATGTGGTTTCCTGGTCTACGGATAATCTGAAAACCCGACAGTCTCTGATTACCGAAAACGAGCGACTGCGCCGTGAACGCCTGATGCTGGAATCAAAACTGCAACGCTTTGCGGTGGTCGAGGCTGAGAATCGCCGCCTGCGTGAGTTACTGGAGTCATCGCTCAAGCTTAATCAGAAGGTACTGGTCGCCGAGTTACTGTCAGTTGAACTCGAACCCTTCCGCCGACAGATTGTTATCGATAAGGGCAAGCGTCAGGGTGCTTACAATGGTCAGCCAATTGCCGATGCCCGCGGTATTATGGGTCAAATCACCCATGTCGGTGCATTTTCGAGTACAGTACTGCTGATTACGGATCCCAGTCATGCCTTGCCGGTTGAGGTCAATCGCAATGGCCTGCGGGCAATCGCCATCGGCACCGGTGAGAATAATATGTTGCGGCTGGAACATATTCCTACAAATGCCGATATTCGTGAGGGCGATCTCCTGGTTTCGTCGGGTCTGGATGGCCGTTTTCCCGCCGGCTACCCAGTCGGTGAAGTGTATGACATCAATCTGGGGGCTGGTGACTCATTTGCTGATATTACCGTGAAACCGACTGCACGTCTGGAACGCAGTCGTGAAGTATTAATGATCTGGCCTTACAAACCAGGCAAGCAGCTACCCGAGGTAGAAGAGTTCGCTGTTCAATTATGACACAGGCAAGATCGCACGGCTTAAGCATCATCATTGTCAGTTTTGTTATCAGTTTCATACTGACAGCGATGCCGTTACCCGACTGGGCCCAGGCGTGGCGCCCGGTATGGCCAGCCATGGTCTTGATCTACTGGTGTATGGCATTGCCCGGCCGCGTGGGTATCGGCACGGCCTGGTGTATCGGTCTGCTGCTTGATGTTCAGCAAGGAACGTTGCTCGGGCAGCATGCGCTTGGTTATACTATCATTGCATTTATCACGCTAACAATTCACCAGCGCATGCGCGTGTGTTCACTGTCAAAGCAGGCGTTGGTTGTCTGTTCCATCCTGTTTTTTTACATGTTGATCTCGCTCTGGATTCGGGCAGTGACCGGTTATCCGCCCCAGCAGTGGACTTACTGGATGCCACCTGTCACCAGTATGCTGCTCTGGCCCTGGCTCTTTGTTATCTTGCGCGATGTTCGCAGAAAATACCGGATTTCCTGACAGGCTTGATTTAGTTTCTGATGCCTCCTGAGTTTGTTTTCAAGGATACAGGCGGGGAGTCCCGTCTTGTCCGCCGGCGTATATATTTAACCGGTATTGTGATGCTGCTGATCCTTTCCGTACTGGTTGCACGTATCGCTTACCTGCAGCTGGTCCGGCACGAACATTTCACGACTTTATCGCAGGAAAACCGCGTCAAGATTCTGCCAATACCCCCTACACGCGGGCTTATATATTCTCGTGATGGTATTTTGCTCGCTGACAACCAGACCTCCTACACTCTGGAACTGATCCCTGAACGTATTGATGACCTGAGTCAGGTTATCGAGCGTCTGTCACGTGTTGTTGAAATCAGCCAGACGGATATAGAACGTTTTTATGACAGTCTTAAAAGAATCCATCGCTTTGAACGCGTGCCGCTGCGATTTGGCCTCAATGATGAAGAGGTCGCGCGCTTTGCTGTGCGTCGGCATGAGTTTCCTGGAGCCGATGTTACGGCGCGGCTGAAGCGCGATTATCCACTGGCCGAGTTAACTGCCCATGCCATCGGTTACGTGGGACGTATCGATCAAAATGATCAGAAGCGCATTGATCGGGCCAATTACAGTGGCAGCAGTCATATCGGCAAGACTGGTATTGAACGCAGTTACGAAGAATTGCTTCACGGTAAGGTTGGTTATGAACAGGTCGAGGTCAATGCCCAGGGCCGCATATTGCGGGTGTTGGATCGCACGCCCCCGGTTCGTGGACGCAATTTGCGCCTGACGCTGGATGTTTCGCTGCAACGGGTTGCGATGCACGCGCTTGAAGGTAAGCGCGGTGCCATCGTAGCGTTAGAGCCGGGTACTGGAGAAGTGCTGGCCATGGTGAGCCATCCGGGTTTTGATACAAATCTGTTTGTGGATGGTATTACAGTCAAGGATTACAAGGCGTTGCGGGATTCACCGGCACGTCCTCTGTTCAACCGGGTCTTGCAGGGTCAGTATCCCCCTGGCTCCACCATCAAGCCATTTTTTGGCCTGATTGCATTAGCATCCGGGGTGCGGGCCAGCCATCAGCATACCTGGTGTCCCGGCTGGTATTCCCTGAAAGGCAGCAGTCATTTGTATCGCGACTGGAAGCGGGGCGGTCACGGACAAATGGATCTGCACGATGCTATCGTACAGTCCTGCGATGTCTATTTTTACTCACTTGCCCATGATCTCGGCATCCAGCGCCTGCACGATTATCTGCTGAAATTCGGGTTCGGACAGAAGACGGGTATCGAAATCGCACCGGAAGCCGGTGGTAATGTGCCGTCACCAGAATGGAAGAAGCGCGTCTCAGGCCAACCCTGGTATCCGGGAGAAACTGTTATCGC
>CAZFUS010000040.1:0-21136 GCA_964522485.1 uncultured Enterobacteriaceae bacterium
TCGTTGGCGACTTTCAGGAACGGCACCACGCCCTGTGATTTGCCGTTGGTGCCCTTGATGTGGGCGCCCATGGCGCGCACGCGGGTCCAGTCGTTGCCGAGGCCGCCGGCGTATTTCGACAGCAGGGCGTCGTCCTTGATGGCGCTGAAGATGCCGTCGAGATCGTCCGGTACGGTGGTCAGGTAGCAGCTCGACAGCTGCGGCCGCAGCGTGCCGGAGTTGAACAGCGTCGGCGTCGAACTCATGAAGTCGAATGACGACAGCAGTTCGTAGAATTCAATTGCGCGCGCTTCGCGATTGATTTCATTGATGGCGAGGCCCATGGCGACGCGCATGAAAAAGGCCTGCGGCAGTTCGAAGCGCGTGCCGTTCGAGTGAATGAAATAGCGGTCGTACAGCGTCTGCAGGCCGAGGTAGGCGAACTGCAGATCGCGCTCCGGCTTCAGCGCCCGGCCAAGCTTGTCGAGATCGAAGCGTGTCAGTTCCGAATCGAGCAGTTCCAGATCGGCGCCCTGGCGGATGTATTTCGCAAAGTAGGCTGGATAACGTCCGGTCATTTCCGCCTGCGTGGCCTCAGTGGTGCGGCCTTCGAGAAAGGTCAGGGCTTCACGGCGCAGGCCGTCCAGCAGCAGACCGGCGGCGACATAGGAATAGTTCGGTTCCTTCTCGATGAGCGTGCGCGCGCTCATCACCAGCGCCGGATTGACGTCTTTCTCTGCGACGCCGTCGAACAGGTTGCGCAGGGTTTCCTTGATGATGAGCTGGCCATCGACCTCGGCCAGATCGCGGCAGGCTTCAATGACAACAGCCTGCATGCGCTCCAGATCCAGCGGCTTGCTGCTGCCGTCTTCGAGCGTGACGTTAAGACTGCTCTGAACGGCATCGGAGCGGGCGCTTCTGGTCTTTTTGGCTTCCTTCTCGGCGCGTTCGCGGGCGCGGGCCTCGCGGTAGATCACGTAGGCGCGGGCAATCTTCTGTTCGCCGGCGCGCATCAGCGCCAGCTCGACCTGATCCTGGATATCCTCGATATGGACGGTGCCGCCGCCCGATAGCCGCCGGGTGACGCCGTTGACGATCTGCTGGGTGAGATCGGCCACTTTTTCGTGAATGCGTTTCGAGGCTGCGGCGGTACCTCCCTCGACCTCAAGAAAGGCCTTGGTCATGGCAACGCTGATCTTGCTGGCATCGAAGGTGGTCACCTTGCCGTTGCGGCGAATGACCTTGTAGTCACCTGGCTGGTGCAGGGTGATTTCGGCCGCTACTTCGCGGGCCGCCTCGTCAAGGGCAGTCTGGCTGGACTGGGCCGTTTGCCGGCCTTCTTGTACTGCGTTATCGGCCTCCATGGATCCTCCTGGTACAGATGTCTGAAGCTGGTTTTTTTATGAATGATTGTCCCGGTTGCCGGGCTGCGGGGCGGGCCTCGACGACCTGCCATCCGTTATTTGTTATGAATGTATAGCACCCCCATACTTGGGGGTCAAGGGGTATCAAAACCACAATATGATGTGGATTAGTGGGCTGGCTTCCTGCGGGAAAATTGTGGATAACCTGGGATTAAAATGGCCAGGGGCAGGTTTCATGCGGTGTGTGGGCGAAACAGGGCAGGGCGACCGCCTGCCTGCACAGCGGGCAATGGCCGCTAGCGGAGGGCTGCCTAGAAGCGGTACATGCGCGTGGCGTTCTGGAAGTTCAGGTCTTCCTCGGCGCGCTGGCCGTTGAAGGCATTGTTGAAAAAGCGCCGTACCCGGCTGTCGCGGCGCGCAACCGGATCCGCCTCGAAATACGCATGTGAGTCGCCGACCCGCGGTGCATCGGTGAAATCGACGTAGGTGGCCTGGGTTGCATACAGGTTGTAGCGGTAATGGCCCAGCCGCGCCTGCTGGGCTTCGCCGGCTTTCATGCGTGAAGCGAGCAGCGCGGAATCGTTTTCGTTGATGGTGATATACAGCGCCTTGCGGAACGGAATGCGATCGACCCACTGCGGATGTTCGAAGTTGTTGGTATCGGCTGCCAGCAGAATGACATTGTCAAAGCTGAGATAGCGGCCATTGCCGACGGACGACAGCAGAGTGTGCTTGTACAGATAATTGCCCATGCTGTGCAGCATCATGTTGGCCGTCAGCGGACAGCGCTGTTCGCGCAGGTTGACGTAGTACTGTTCGCGCTTCTCGCTGTTTTCGGGATATTTGGCTTCGGCCTTGCGTTTTAACTGATCGATTTCCTGTTCCATCATGTGGGTGAGCAGTTCATGAAAGCGGCCCAGCGCCCGGTCAAAGCCGCCGACCGAGGCCTTGGCGTCACGTTTGTCGCTTTTATAGCTGGCCACGCCGCGGATGCCGCCGCCGTTGGCGGGCCAGGAAAAAGCCAGTACCTCGACGCCGTACAGACGCTGCAGATTGTCGGCCCGCTCCAGTACGGCCTTGATATCGTTGTTATAGCCGTGGATGAAAAACAGCAGGTTTTTCTTTTCCTTGCGCAGCTTCTGAAAGAGTTTGCAGGCGACATAGTTGCTGGCGTACAGCGTCTGCCCGGCATCCGGGTCCAGCCCGACTTCCTCGCACATGGCGTGGGTGGCTACATCCGACAGCACTTCGATCTGCCAGCGATTGCCTTTTTTCACGGCTTCAACCAGCCGCAGCTCGTTGGGGCCTTTGCTGTTGGGCACATCGCCGAGCGCTTTTAAACCGGGAGTGCGTTCATGGACTTCGCGGTTGGTAACGAGAAACATGGCCTTCCCCCTTGAAGGCCGGTACCCGGCTCAGTCCGGATCGAGCCCGGCCGGCTGCGTTGATGAAAGGTTAACGACGCCTGGCTGGTACAACATGTGCAGATAGCCTAGCAAATCTCCTGACGATCAGGGACTGCATATCGCTGGCGTATCCAGACGCCGGGGGTCAGGCTGCCGTGACCGGTTCGATGCCTTCGAGCTGATCACGGGTCAGGTTCTGCGCCAGTTCGGTGAATGCCTGCAGGAACGGCAACTCGGCCTGCTCGCGACGTACGGCGCTGTAGAGCGTACTCCACATGCCTTCGGCACGATCGCCGGAAGCCGGCGGTGTCAGAGGGCGGGTGATGACAGTATCGTCACGCAGGTATTTCACGATAGCCCACAAGGGCAGTACCGCCACGCCGCGGCGACTGGCGACCAGCTGTACGATCATTGAAGTCAGTTCCGCCGTGCGGACGGCTGCGACCTCGACCCCGGCCGGTTCCAGAAAGTGCCGGAACACATCCAGCCGCTGGCGTGCCACCGGGTAGGTGAGCAGAGTCTCGTTCGCAAGGTCGGCGGCTTCGATGAAGTCTTTTTCCCGCAACGGGTGATCAGCGGCCATGACCAGGACGGATTGATAGCGGAACAGGGGTGTGTAGCTGACGCCGGCGTGGCTCAGGGGATCCGAAGTGATCACCATGTCGATGACACCGTCGAGCAGCGCCGGCAGTGGATCGAGGCTGTAGGCCAGCGACAGGTCCAGCTCGATCTGCGGCCACGCTTCGCGATAGCGATCCATGGCCGGCAGCAGCCAGTCGAAGCAGCTGTGGCATTCGATTGAGAGATGCAGCCGGCCGCGGTTGCCTTCGGTGAGGTCATGGATATCCCGCTCGGCGGCCTGAATCCGCGCCAGAATGTCCTCGGCCAGTTGCAACAGACGCTGGCCGGCGGCCGTGAAACGGATGCTGCGGCGCCTGTGTCGAACCAGGATAGAGATGCCGAGCTCGGTTTCCAGTCCCTTGAGCTGATGAGACAGCGCCGACTGGGTCAGATGCAGGCGCTTGGCGGCGGCGGCAATGCTGCCGGTATCGCGGATCGCGAGCAGGGTACGCAGGTGCCGCAGTTCCAGCAGCAGTTGGCGATCAGTTTTATACATGAATAAATTTCATCATATATTAAAAAATAAATAATTTGATTCATTTTAGCATTAGGTGCATCCTGCTGCTCATCGAATTGAACCGCTATTCAAACCCCAGGTAGGAGGCAGTATGTCCGATCCGATACAGATCATTCACAATCTTGGCTATCCGCGAATCGGCCCGCATCGCGAACTGAAACAGGCGCTGGAGCAGTTCTGGCGCGGCGACATCGACGACTTATCGTTGCTGAAAACCGCACATGAATTGCGCGACGGGCGCTGGCGGGACCAGGCCGACGCCGGTGTTGACCTGATCCCGGTCAATGACTTCTCGCTGTACGACCACATGCTCGATATGTCCATGCTGCTGGGTGTGGTGCCGCCGCGCTTCGGCAAGCCTGAAGACCAGAACGAACTGACGCTGTTCTTCCGCATGGCGCGTGGCGATGCCGATCAGCCGGCCTGTGAAATGACGAAATGGTTCGATACCAACTATCACTACCTGGTACCTGAGTTCGAGCCGCAGCAGGCATTCCGCATCTTCAGCGAAAAACTGTTCGATGAAGTCAAGGCGGCGCAGGCGGCCGGTTATCAGGTCAAGCCGGTCCTGGTCGGTCCGCTGAGTTATCTGTATCTCGGCAAGCTGCGCGGCGACAGCCAGAAAGCAAACGAGAAACTGAAGCTGCTCGACCAATTGTTGCCCGTGTACGCGGATATTCTCGACCGCCTGGCCGGCATGGGCGTGGACTGGGTGCAGTTCGATGAACCGTGCCTGGGCCTGGACCTCGATACGGACTGGCAGCAGGCTTACAGTAAGGCCTATCAATCACTGGCCGACAGCAGCAGGATGAAAATCCTGCTGGCGAATTACTTCGCCGGTCTCGGTGACAATCTCGGTCTTGTGAAAGAACTGCCGGTCGCCGGGTTGCATATCGACGTTACCCGGGCACCGCAGGAAGCGGAAACGCTCATCAGCGACTGGCCTGGAGACCGTGTCCTGTCGCTGGGTGTGATTGACGGCCGCAATATCTGGCGTGCCAATCTCGATCAGTGGCTCGATAAGCTCGAACTGGCCAAGGCCCAGCTGAGTGATCGCTTATGGCTGGCGCCGTCGTGTTCACTGCTGCACGTGCCTATCGATCTGGATAACGAAACCGGGCTTGATGATGAACTCAAGTCCTGGCTTGCATTCGCGCGCCAGAAACTGGACGAACTCGGTCTGCTGAAACAGGCGCTCACCAGCGGCCGCCGCAGTATCAGTATTGCCCGGCGCGATAACGCCTCGGCCCATGCCGCGCGCGAAGCCTCGAAGCGCGTGCACCGTCCCGATGTCGCCAGGCGCATGCAGTCGATCACAGCAGAGATGGCGAGCCGCACCAGCGATTTCAGCCAGCGGTCCAGCGCACAGGTGAAAGCGCTGGGTCTGCCGTTATTGCCGACGACTACGATCGGTTCATTCCCGCAGACAAAGGAAATCCGCAAAGCCCGCGCCGACTTCAAACACGGCCGCAGCGATGAAGCGACTTATCGCGAGGCCATGCAGGCGGAAATCAGAAATGTTATTGAACGCCAGGATGCACTTGGTCTGGATGTACTGGTGCATGGTGAGCCGGAACGCAATGACATGGTCGAGTACTTCGGTGAACTGCTGGAAGGCATGATCGCGACCCGCAACGGCTGGGTGCAGAGTTATGGTTCGCGCTGTGTGAAACCACCGGTCATCTTCGGAGACGTCCACCGGCCGCGGGCAATGACCACCGACTGGATCAAGTATGCGCAGTCGCTGACCAGGCGGCCGGTCAAGGGCATGCTCACCGGGCCGGTGACGATCCTGCAGTGGTCGTTTGTGCGCGATGATCAGCCGCGTTCGGAAACCTGTAAACAGATCGCGCTCGCCATTCGTGACGAAGTCGGTGATCTGGAAGCCGACGGCATCAAGGTCATTCAGGTCGACGAACCGGCACTGCGCGAAGGTCTGCCGCTGAAGAAAGCCGAGCAGGGCGCGTATCTCGACTGGGCGGTGGAATCCTTCAAGCTCGCGACCTGCGGTGTCGAAGACAGCACCCAGATTCATACGCACATGTGCTATGCCGAGTTTGAGGATATTCTCGAAGCGATAACGGCCATGGATGCCGACGTCATCACGCTCGAGAATGCACGCTCCGACAGTGAACTGTTGCAGGCGTTCAAGAACTTCAGCTATCCAAACGCCATCGGCCCGGGTGTCTGGGATATCCATTCGCCGCGTACCGTGCCGCTCAAGGCGATGACCGACCTGCTGGAACAAACGCTGAAAGTGGTACCGGCAGAACGGCTCTGGGTCAACCCCGACTGCGGTCTGAAGACGCGCAGCTGGGATGAGATCGAGACCAACCTGGAAAACCTGGTGGCGGCGGCGAAGCAGCTGCGCCAGAAACTTTTAACCGATGACAGCCGGAGGACCGGGACTCACTAGCGCGTCTTGCTTCAGTCCGCGAATGAACGCGAATGAAAACGGGACTCGCCATTCCGGGCGAGACGAGGAATTCTTGTCTTGCCCGCGGGGGGATCGTTCAGGGTTCCCCGCTCCGTTCGTAAGACCTGCAACAGATTTCTCCCTGCGGTCGAAATGACAAAGCAGGTATCTCCAAAGCCTTTCTTCTGAAGGCGTCGTTGCCGGCGAGGGAAACTTCGCCGGCTTTTTTATTTCGCCAGTCTGCGAATGAACGCAAATAGACGCGAATGAAAAATAATCGTCATTTATTCGTATTGACTGCATTCCGCCACGCTGCGCTCGCGGCTAAAGGCTTCGGCCTTCAGGCTCGCAATGACGGGGGTACAGGATTCGTCATTGCGAGGAGGCATCAGCCGACGAAGCAATCCAGAAACTGCTTTCAGATAATCCGATCATATAAATCCTGCCATGTCGGATTCATGCTCTCAATCAACCCAATTTTTCTTCGGCGGCTACCACCCTTGATTTGCTTCTCTCTGGGAATTGCGCTTTCCATTGTATGATGTTGCTCGTACCAGACGAGTAACTTGCAGGCATACTTGTTGGTGAAGCCTTCAATCAGACCGTTTTTGTGTTGATGGATGCGCTGAACAAGATTTGAAGTAACTCCAGTATACAACGTGCCATTCCTTTGGCTTGCCATGATATAAACGCAAGGCAGTTTCATTATGAATATCCCTGTTGATGACGTTGAACGCGTTGAATTCTACTGGATTCCGCCGCACTACGCTCGCGGCTAAAGGCTTCGTCTACTATCCCTTCTCGCAATGACAGATCTGGATTGGCTATTGCACGGAAGCGCGGCCGATCAAGCCTCTGGCCACGAGCAAAGCGCATCGGAATCCGGAAGATCCTGACTGTACATTAATCCCAATAAGAGTATTACGGTTGCACACGACGACGTACGTATTCTAAAAAATCGAACTCCTGCTCTTTGTCGTCAGCAATTCCAGTGCCCTGGTACCTGCCAGTGAATTGCCTTTCTCACTCAGACCCGGCGACCAGACGGCTGCAACAAACTCTCCCGGCATGACGGCGACGATACCGCCGCCGACACCACTCTTGGCAGGCAGCCCGACACGATAGGCATAATCGCCGGCTTCGTCGTAAACCCCGCAGGTGAGCATCACGGCATTGATACGTTTGACCTGACGTTCCGTTGCAACCGCTTCACCTTTGGCGGTAATGCCGCTGGCAGCAAGGTAGTGAAACGCCGTCGCCAGTTCCTGACAGCTCATGGCCAGTGAACACAGGCGAAAATACGCCTGCAGCACACGCTCGACCGGGTTGTCGAGGTTGTCGTAGCTCTTGAGCAGCCAGGCCGTGGCACGGTTGCGATGACCGGTGTTGTGTTCGGCCTCGGACACGATCAGGTCATAGTCGATGGAGGGTTCACCGGTAATGTCGCGGACAATCTCCAGGATCAGGTCTTCACCGGCATCGGTATGATTCAGGATGATGTCCATGATCACCAGCGCACCGGCGTTAATGAACGGGTTGCGCGGGATGCCGTGTTCGCGTTCGAGCTGGCCCAGGGAATTGAATGCACCGCCGGATGGCTCACGGCCGACGCGTTTCCAGATTTCATCGCCTTCAAGCTGCATGGCGCGGGTGAGATTAATCACCTTGGCGATGCTCTGTATGGAAAACTGTTCCCGCGCCTCGCCGACGCTGTAAACATCACCGTCAATCGTGCGCAGGGTCATGCCGAAGTGATAGGGCGAACGGCCGGCCAGCGGCGGGATGTAGTCGGCGACCCTGCCCCGGCCGAGCAGAGGCCGGATATCTGCGTGGATATCTTCGAGCAATTGTTGATAATTCACGGGCTGGTAGTCCATATCCATCACTGGATCATTTATAGAGTTTTATAGATATCCAGTACGCCGTTGATAACAAACTGTACGGCGATGACGCTGAGAATTACGCCGAACAGGCGCGTGATGATTTCCTTGCCGGTTTCACCCAGATAACGCACCAGATACTGCGAGTAGATCATGGCGAAATAACATGTCGCGGTTGTCATGCCGATCGCCAGGAATACCAGCCCGACGTGCCAGACTGTAGGCGCTTCACCGGTCAGTATCATGACCGTGGCAATGGAACCGGGACCGCTGATAAAAGGGATGGCCAGTGGAATGACCGATATGTCCTTGGTTATATGGCCATCCACCTCAGCTTCACTGCCACTGGTATCCGTTTCATCCTGGCCCTTGTAAATCATGCCCATGGCAATCCCGAACAGGATGATGCCGCCGGCAATACGAAATGCCTCCAGTGTGATTCCGAATATCTGGAAAATAAGTCCGCCGAGGAGGGCAAAGGTAAAGAGAACACCACTGGCTATGATAACCGCACGCCGGGCAGTTTGTGCGCGGGTTTCGGCACTGGCCTTCGGCAGCATGGACAGAAACATGAAAGCCGTTGTCAGCGGATTAACGATCACGAACAAGGCAGCGATCGTGACCAGCCAGTATTCATAAAGTACGCCCAGCTGCAAAATATCCTCCGATCAGTAGTGAAACAGCTGTTTTTCCGATACTACCAGCCGGAATCGGAAAATAAAAAACGGCCGGCATCCTCAGGATGCTGGCCGTTAAGACAGTGGGCTCTTTTGAGCGGGTACTAGTACTAAGCGGCCTTGATGGCCTTGTTCAGATCAATGTCCAGTCCTTGGGCGACACCTTCGCCATAGGCAGGATCGGCCTTGTAGAAGTGAGCGATCTGACGCATCTGGATATGCTCCGGTATGTCACTCATGGCGCCGATAATGTTGCTGAACAGCTATTGTCTCTGATTATCGCTCATGAGGCGGAACAGATCGCCGGCTTGCGAATAATCCTCGTTGCCGTGCCGGTGATCGTAGCGATCGGCATCGCCGCTGATCTTGAGCGGCGGTTCCTTCACCGAGTTGTCCTCGGTCGGCCCGCCGAAGCTGTTCGGCTCGTAACCCGGACTGTCGCCACCATTGTCATCGAAGCGCATCTGACCGTCGCGGTGATATGTGGCATAGGGGCAACGCGGCTTGTTGACCGGTAATGCTCCGTAGTTGATGCCGATGCGATAGCGGTGGGTATCGGCATAGGACAGCAGCCGTGCCTGCAGCATCTTGTCCGGCGAGGCGCCGAAGCCGGGCGGCAGGTTGCCGGGTTCAAACGCAGCCTGTTCGACCTCGGCGAAATAGTTTTCCGGGTTGCGGTTGAGTTCCAGCTCGCCAACCTCGATGAGCGGATAGTCGCCGTGTGGCCAGACCTTGGTCAGATCGAACGGATGAATGTGGTATGTCTCAGCTTCCAGTTCCGGCATGACCTGGATATACACCGTCCATTTGGGATTGTCACCGCACTCGATCGCGTCGAACAGATCCTCACGATGATAATCGGCATTCTCGCCCGCGATGCGCGAACCCTCGTCTTCCGTCAGCGTCTCGATACCCTGCCTGGTCTTGACGTGCCATTTCATCCAGAAGCGTTCACCCTTGTCATTCCAGAGGCTGAACGTATGGCTGGAGTAGCCGTTCATGTGCCGGAAGGATTTCGGGATGCCACGATCCGACATCAGAATGGTGACCTGGTGCAGTGATTCGGGTGATAGCGACCAGAAATCCCATTGCATGGACCACGGGGGCAGGCAGTCTGGGAATTCTGGTTGTCGGCGACGGGAATGCCGGCATAAGTGGTCATTCTGCGGGTGTTTTTCCCGCTAATTGAGCGATCCAGCCTGGCTGATAGTTGCAGGCTATGAGAGTTTAATTACTGAGTTATCCGTTTTTATAGATGTTATAGATGATTGAATAACTCATATTGCCGGTACGTCTACAAACTCAGGTAGGATGCGGACTTTTGAATACCAATCTGATTGACCATGCCTGAAAGGACCAATCTGAGTGACCTGTTGACTAGGCTTCGTGAGCTTGATGGCCACGAGGTGAGTCTGGGGGATGTAGTGGCTGCCCTTGAGGATCGTGGTTTCGGTCCGGTTATGCTGGCTCCGGCCCTGATCGCAATGGTGCCCAGCGGGGCCATCCCGGGTGTGCCCAGTGCCTGTGGTTTGCTTATTTTCCTGGTGGCAGTGCAACTAGTGTTCGGCAAGCGTCACCCCTGGCTGCCAAAGAAACTGCGCCAGATTGCCTTTCCGCGGCAGAAATTTCAGAGCGGGATTGAACGGATTATGCCGGCTGCACGCTGGATCGATCGTTTTCTCCGGCCGCGTCTTAAATTTCTGACCGATTGGCCCGTGAGTCGCGTCATGGCCGGGATCTGTGCATTGTTGGGATTAAGCATGATTCCGCTCGAACTCATACCGCTGGCGACGGCGGGACCGGCAGCGTCGATTGTGCTTGCGTCGCTGGCGCTGAGTACGCGCGACGGTGTCCTGGTTGTGATCAGCGCCGCGGTCCTTATGGTGACGGCCATCCTGCTGTTTGCGTGGGTTTGAGTGGCAGTAACAGCGTTTCTGTTTCGGGAAAAACGGGGTTGTATATTCATCGGCAGATGATCGGGCCGCTGCTGTTTGACTCACTCCAGAGAGTGGCGAGAGTTCCACGCTCTTTCCGTTCAAGCGTAATGGTCTATCGATGCCCTGTTGGCGAAACCATCACATAATCAGGTAGTATCACCAAAATTTATCCAGTCGTTATCAGGAGACAGTCGCGCCATGCTGCCGTTGCGCACTCTGCAATCTTATTGTGTCATTTTTGTATTATTGGTTGTCATTATTCTGCCGCCGTCGTTGTCCGCCGCCGAGCTTTCGGCAATGAAAGTGCTGGAGCAGCAAGGTTACGAAGTCGCCGGCCTGGTGGTTGATCTGGAATCCGGTCGTCGTGTCGCGGAACTCAATCCGGACAAACTGATGACCCCGGCCTCTGTTACCAAACTATATACTGCTGCGCACGCGCTCGAAGTCTGGGGTCCTGATTACCGCTTCGAGACCGATTTGCTGGTGCGCGGGGAGCGCAGTGGCGATGTTGTGAAGGGGGACCTGATCTTCAAAGGCGGCGGTGATCCGGCCCTGACCAATGAAGGATTGTGGCGGCTGGCGCTCGATGTGGCGCAGAGCGGTATCAGAGAATTCTCCGGTGATCTGATCGTTGATGAATCCCGTTTCGGTCAGATCACCTGTATCACGCATGATCGCTGTGATGCGGAAAAAAGCAGCTGGCACACCTATGATGCACTGCTGTCCTCGGCAAGCGTCAATCATGGCAATCTTGCCGTCGTGGTAACACCGTCGCCGGCGATCGGCGGGGCGGCAACCGTCAGGATGGATCCGTACCCGCTGGCGTCCATCGAGATCGATGGCAGTATTCGAACCGTCAAGGGCTATGGTGCCAATTTCGGCGTTTCCCGCTTCAGCGACGCAGTATCCGATTCCCTCAAGGTTAGCGGCACCATCGGCGCCGGTGCGGGCAAACAGCGCATCTACCGTTCTGTTGGCCGTCCGGCCCGCTACACGGGCGAGTTGTTCAGGGCTTTTCTGAAAGAGATCGGAGTGGCTGTCAGTGGCGACGTGAGAGTGAGCACGGAAAAACAGGAAGGCAGACGTCTGACGACCTATCAGGGCCGACCGTTAAGCGAATCGGTGGCCGATATGCTGTACTACAGCAACAATTCCATCGCCGATCTGTTGACCCTGAACCTGCTGGTCGAAAAGCGGCCCGATGTACCAGTCAGTCTGCCCATCGCCGCCAGCGTACTGCAGAATTTCGCGCAGGAAATGCGGGCCAAAGCTGAGTTTGGCAATGGTGACAGGGGACGGGCCCAGCTCTATGATGGCAGCGGTCTGAATCCGGATAACAAGCTGACACCTGCCGATCTGGTAGCTCTGCTGGCCGGAGTTTATCAGCGTACGCAGGACTTTCCATTCCTTCTGGGTGCAATGCGGGTACCGGCGCAGAGTCCGTCACGCGGGCTGTCGGGCGGTGACGAACTGCTGGATCGTATATCGACCAAAACCGGCGGATTGAGCGAGCCCGTCTCAGTGCATACGCTGGCGGGTTATTTGCGTTTCAAGGATGGTGGCTGGGGCGCCTTTGCATTGCTGGCCAACGGCACTTCCAGAAACCGGATTTACCGGGTCAAGGCTTTTGAAGCCATGCGCAAGGATCTGCAGGGACTCAAGGCCACGGTTTACGCTTGCAACTAAGCTGTCGCCCGGATCACCGGATCAGAAGTTGTTAAATTGGCGGGGGTCTGCATGACGTTAATGCAGTTTATGACTCTGGTGTTTGGCGGGATAGTTATAGCAAGCACCCTGACTGACTTCATCAGACTGGATGACTGGTGGATCCGGCTATTTGACTTCCCCCGGCAACAGATAACGATTCTCGGCCTGGTGACGGTCATCGGTTATGTTGTGCTCTTTGAGCTTTATCACTATGGACACTGGATAGTATTGTTTTTGCTCATTTTGAGCCTCATCCATCAATTCCGGCGCATCTATCCCTTCACTTTTCTGGCACCCAAGCAGGTGGTGGACTGTCGTGAACCTGATAGTGAACACCAGATTTCACTTCTGGTCAGCAACGTATTGATGGGGAACCGGCAGGCGCAGGCGTTGATCCGGCTGGTCAGGCACAAATCCCCCGATATTCTGCTTTTGCTGGAACCCGACGCTTGGTGGGACAATCAATTGCGGGAACTTGAAGCAGATTATCCGTACCGGGTCAAACAACCTCTCGACAATCTCTATGGTATGAATCTGTACTCACGTTTGAAGCTGATTGAGCCGCAGGTCAAATATCTCGTCGAGGAGGGGATTCCATCGATTCATACACGGGTAAGGCTGCGTTCGCAACAGTTAATAAGGCTGTATTGCCTGCATCCGACACCGCCCACGCCGCCGCAAAAGGACAGTTCGGCCGAACGTGATGCCGAATTGCTGCTGGTCGGGCGCGAGACCGCTGATCTGGATGAGCCCGCCATCGTGGCCGGCGATCTCAACGATGTCGCCTGGTCACAGACCACTTCACTGTTTCAAAATATCAGCGGACTACTGGACCCCCGCAAAGGTCGTGGCTTTTACAGTACCTTCCACGCCAAATATCCATTCATGCGCTGGCCGCTGGATCACGTTTTCCATAGCCATGATTTCACGCTGGTTGATATCAGGCGGCTGTCACCGATCGGCTCGGACCATTTTCCAATCCATGTCGTGTTACGACTGAATCCAAAGGCAGAAGCCTGGCAGGAAGAACCGGAGCCTGATACGGACGACCTGGAATGGGCCAGGGAGAAGATTGAAAAAGCCGAGAAGCTAAAGGACGATCGGCTTGTTCAGTCCGGCTTGAAAACGTAAATGCTGTAGCCCCGGGAAAGTCTGTGAAGAAACAGATGAAACATCAGTCTGGGAATTCTGAGAATACCGAGCTGAAGGGCGCGACCAATGACTGAAATTTTACTGAGTACCTGATAACCGTTTTCCAGAAATATGGTATCCGGTTTATCGACAATGATAAAGGTGGAACCGAGATCAGCCAGCTTTTCATGAAAAGTATGACTGTACTTTTCAAAGAATCGACGTGTCATCAGATCACAAATCAGGGTCTGGCTGGCAAACAGTCTTTTCAGGGTCCGCAGCAGTTCACGTATGGCCGATTGGGGCAGGTGCATGAAAACACCCTCAATCAGCACCACGGTAGACCGGTCGCCGGCGAATGGTGCCAGTTTGTCGCCGATGGATTGATGAACAAATTCAATGGGGATTCGCTGTAACGGATTGTTGCATTGAGAAATCGGCAGGCGTTCATTTTTGTAATCAATGATCTGGGGTTCATCCAGTTCCACCCAGCTTCCTCCCTCAATGCGGTAAGCACGGCTGTCGAAACCGGCACCGATGATGACGATTTGCGAATTCGGCTGATAAAGAAGCTGATCGCGGATCAGATCGTCAATTATACGGTGACGGGCTACGTTACTGGCGTTAGGGTTGTCCTCCGTTTTGAATGGCTCGAAGATCTGCATGCCGATTTCATTCATAAATATTTTGGCATAGGTATCGCCGCAGACGGGACGTGAGGACTCTGCATCGAGCATGCGAACACCGCAGCAGTAATAGGCCGTATTGGATATCGGATTCAAAGTCTTAATGGCACTCACCATCCTTCCTCCAACTCCTCACGGATCAGACAATTACTCTGAGCGCCAGCCACGGCACCAGGTTGAACAGTAATATCCCCAGCTTGAAAAGCGCCATAGATATATAGTGCATGGCATCAAAAGTTTCCAGTCTCAGGTTGAACCATCTGGAATGCAGGTTATAAATGAAGTCATGACAGCAGGCAAAGACCAGAAACCAGACGAGGAGTACGATGTAATTGATAATGGCGCTCCAACCGAGGACGGCGCTCAGGGTTTCAATAGTCATGGCGGCTCCTGTGTAAAAGCTGAATATTACAACTAAGCGTAGACTTGATTGAGGCACTGTAAAGGATGACCCATACACATGCGGCAAATATATACCGGGGCCGGATTATTATTTTTTATCATCTCATGCATAAAAAAAGCCCGGCTTGCACCGGGCTTGTCTTGAAGCATTGCTTCCCTGCTATTATTAACAGTTCCTTTTAGCTAAGGGGCCGTCCTAGGCAGTTTCCCTCATCTTTTCTTCTTCGCCGCTATCCTCTGCTTCCTGCTCGGCCTTGTCTGGATCATATCCGAGGTTCGGTGACAGCCAGCGTTCCACGGTTTCAAAATCCATGTCCTTGCGTTTGGCGTAATCTTCCACCTGATCACGATTGATCTTGCCGAGACCAAAATAACGCGATTTCGGATGGGAGAAGTACCAGCCGCTGACGGCGGCCGCCGGCCACATGGCATAGCTGTCGGTCAGGCTGATGCCGGCATTCTCATCGACATTCAGCAGATTCCATAGCAACGGCTTTTCGGTGTGATCCGGACAGGCCGGGTACCCCGGAGCCGGGCGAATGCCGCGGTATTCCTCGTTAATAAGGGCAACATTGTCGAGTTTCTCATCGCTGGCATAGCCCCAGTATTCCTTGCGCACGCGTTCATGCAAACGTTCGGCAAAGGCTTCGGCCAGGCGATCGGCCAGCGCCTTCAGCATGATCGAGCTGTAGTCGTCGTGATCCTTCTCGAACTCCTTGAGTTTGTCCTCGATACCGTGGCCGGTGGTGACGGCAAATGCACCCACGTAATCTTTTAGTCCATTTTCCTTGGGTGCGATGAAGTCGGCGAGGGCATAATTCGGCTGTTCAGGCGGACGCTTGGTCTGCTGACGCAGGGAATGCAACACTGTCAGCACTTCCTTGCGATCCTCGTCGGCGTAGACTTCGATATCGTCATCATTGATGCGGCTGGCCGGAAACAGACCGATGACACCACGTGCCTGCAGCCAGTTTTCCTTGACGATTTTTTCCAGCATTGCCTTGGCATCATTAAAGAGCTTGGTTGCTTCCTCGCCGACGGTTTCGTCTTTGAGAATGCGCGGATACTTACCAGCCAGTTCCCAGGTCATGAAAAACGGAGTCCAGTCGATACGTTCGGCCAGTTCTTCCAGTGAATATTCGTCAAACGTCTGGATTCCGAGCTTGTTAGGCTTCGGGGGGGTATAGTTGTCCCAGTCACCGTCGAATCTGTTGTCGCGCGCCTGCTCGATAGTCAGCCAGTCGATGCGTTTCTGCTTGCCTTCATGGCGTTTGCGCAGTCCCTCGTGTTCTTCCTTGATTTCCTTGACGAAATCATCCTTTCTGGTCTTGCTCATCAGTTTTGAACAGACGCCGACGGCGCGCGAAGCATCTTTTACATGGATAACCGGCTGATCATATTGCTGGTCGATCTTGACGGCAGTATGGGCGCGTGAAGTCGTCGCGCCACCAATCAGCAGCGGAATTTCAAAACCGCCTTTCTGCATTTCCTTGGCAACATGCACCATTTCGTCCAGAGAAGGTGTAATCAGCCCGGAAAGGCCGATCATGTCGGCATTCTGTTCTTTGGCGGTCTTCAGAATCTTCTCGCAAGGCACCATGACACCGAGGTCCTCGACTTCGAAGCCATTGCACTGCAGCACGACACTGACAATGTTTTTGCCGATATCATGAACATCACCCTTGACGGTCGCTATGATCATCTTGCCCGCGGTCTCGGTGCTGCCGGTGCGTTTCTTCTCTTCCTCGATATAGGGAAACAGGTGGGCGACGGCCTTCTTCATGACGCGGGCTGACTTCACCACCTGCGGCAGAAACATCTTGCCGGCACCGAACAGGTCGCCGACCACGTTCATGCCATCCATCAGCGGGCCTTCAATGACCTCCAGCGGCTTGTCGGCCTTCTGCCGGCATTCCTCGGTGTCCTCAATGATGTAATCGCCGATGCCCTTGACCAGCGCATGTTCGATACGCTTTTCAACCGGTTGCTCGCGCCATTCGAGAGTGTCTTTTTTCTTGCCGCCACCTTCGTCCTTCACGGAGTCGGCATAGTCGAGCAGAATCTCGGTTGCGTCATCGCGCCGGTTCAGCAGAACGTCTTCGACTTTCTCCAACAGCTCCTTGTCGATTTCCTCGTACACTTCAAGCTGGCCGGCATTAACAATCGCCATATCCAGGCCGGCCTTGATAGCGTGATACAGGAACGCGGCGTGCATGGCTTCCCGCACCGGATTGTTGCCACGGAATGAGAACGAGATGTTACTCAACCCGCCGCTGACCAGGGCATAGGGCAGTTTATCCTTGATGAGCTTGGTCGCCTCGATGAAATTGACGGCATAGTTGTTATGCTCCTCAATACCTGTGGCGACCGTCAGGATATTCGGGTCGAAGATAATATCTTCGGGATCGACGCCGACCTTTTCCGTCAGAATCTTGTAGGCCCGCTCGCAGATTTCGAATTTGCGCTCGATGGTGTCGGCCTGACCTTTCTCGTCAAAGGCCATGCAGACAATGGCGGCACCATAGCGTTTGATCAGCCGGGCCTGCTCGATGAACTTCTCTTCACCTTCCTTCATCGAAATGGAGTTCACGACGCATTTGCCCTGAACGCATTTCAGGCCGGCTTCGATCACCTCGAACTTCGAGGAGTCAACCATGATCGGGACTCTGGAGATGTCCGGTTCGGCGACGACAAGCTTCAGGTAGTCCTGCATGACCTGAGCAGAGTCGAGCATGCCTTCATCCATGTTGACGTCGACCATCTGGGCGCCGTTTTCCACCTGCTGGCGGCCGACATCCAGTGCGGTCTCAAGATCCTCGGCTTCGATCAGCTTGCGGAATTTGGGTGAACCGGTGACGTTGGTGCGTTCACCGATATTCACGAAACCCAGATCGGGAGTGATGGTCAGCGGTTCGAGACCGCTCAGGCGACAATGATGCTGGAGTTCCGGCACCTGGCGCGGTTTTTTCCCCTCCATCGCTTTGGCAATGGCCTTGATGTGATCGGGCGTGGTACCGCAGCAGCCACCGATGATGTTGATGAGACTGTCATCGGCAAAGTCGCCGAGGAGTTTCGCCATCTGTTCGGGACTCTGGTCATAGTCACCGAATTCATTCGGCAGACCGGCGTTCGGGTGTGCACTGACAAAGGTGTCGGCGACTTCGCCAATTTCCTCGAGATGCGGTTTCATGTCCTCGGCACCCAGTGCACAGTTCAGACCGATGCTGAATGGCTTGGCATGTCGCAATGAGTACCAGAAAGCGGTCGGTGTCTGCCCCGTCAGCGTCCGGCCACTGGCGTCGGTGATTGTGCCGGAGATCATGATCGGCACTCTGATGTCATGTTTATCAAAGTAGGTGTCGATCGCGAACAGCGCCGCCTTGGCGTTCAGCGTGTCGAAAATGGTCTCGACCAGCAGCAGATCGGCACCGCCGTCAATCAGCCCTTCAACTGCCTGGTAATAGGCCTCTTTCAACTCGTCGAAACTGGTATTCCGGTAACCGGGATTGTTCACGTCTGGCGAGATGGAGGCGGTGCGGTTGGTCGGACCGAGCACGCCGGCGACGAAGCGCGGCTTGTCCGGCGTTTTCTCCGTCATTTCATCGGCCGCCTCGCGCGCGATTTCGGCGCCGACCTTGTTCAGGTCATAAACAGCCTCTTCAAGGTGATAGTCAGCCTGGGCGATGCTCGTCGAACTGAATGTATTGGTTTCGACGATATCGGATCCGGCTTCGAGGTAGGCGGTATGGATCGCCTTGATAACGTCAGGCCGGGTCAGCGTCAGCAGATCGTTGTTGCCCTTCAGATCGCTTTTGTGGTCGGCAAACCGATCGCCGCGGAAGTCGTCTTCCTCCAGCTTGTAATCCTGGATCATCGTGCCCATCGCACCATCCAGTAGCAGGATGCGATCGGCCAAAAGATCGTTCAATTGTTTGAAAACAGCCTTATAGTCGCGTTTTTCACTCATGTCGTAGGTTATGGTTTTACATGGAAAATTTGATCCATGATAACATTTCATGGCGTACTTTGCTCATCGCTGACTTGAATCCGATTCAATTGACAGAGATAAGCTCTTGGAATTAAGGTAATTACAGTTCGTTACAGGTGCTGCACAATCGTGACAAAGCATGGGATTTTTACGATAAATTGTCTGATTATGCAGTGAAACGGGAAGCCGGTGCGTTCGTACCAAGAACAATGCCGGCGCTGCCCCCGCAACGGTAAGCGGTTAAGCGGTGAATCATTGACCACTGTCGGCTGGTGCCGACGGGAAGGGATTCACCCGGATAGCTGTATCAGCCGCGAGCCCGGAGACCGGCCTGTAATGTCGATTAACCACATCGCGGAGGGCGATGGCGGCATTCTGGCTTTTTTTGCCAGCCCATGTTTAGGCATGGGCGCCTGCCTCGTTTTTCCCGCCCATTGGATATTTGTCTGTCCGGCAGACAGGGGAGGGATGCAATGTTCAAGCAATACCGACGCAGTTTTGCTGCGTACGCCGGGTTGTGCTGCGTTTTAACCGTACAGGCACAGGATGAACCGCTGGATACCATGACGGTCACCGCGGCACGCGTGCCTCAGACGGTTGATGACACACTGTCGTCGGTGACTGTCATCAGCCGCGCGGACATAGAACAGCAACAATACCAGACTGTCATCGACGCCCTGAGAGGCGTTCCCGGCATTGATTTAACCAATCGCGGCGGGCCGGGCCAATTATCAACGGTATCCATACGTGGGACCGAGACAAGGCATGTATTGGTGATGATTGATGGTATCAAGACCAGTTCTCCGGATACCGGGCTGACCCAGTTTGAAAGAATACCGATCGACCAGATTGAACGCATCGAGGTGGTGCGCGGACCGCGTACCAGCCTGTACGGTTCCGAGGCGATCGGCGGTGTCATCCAGATATTCACCCGTAAGAGCGCGGAAGAACTGAAGCCGCATTTCAGCATCGGTGGCAGCGGTGGTGATCTGGACAGCTTTAACACGAGTGCCGGGCTGTCCGGACGTTTTGAGGATGCCTGGTTCAACCTCAATCTGTCAGGTTACAAGTCGGCGGGCATCAATGCCTGTAACACGCCGATCGGTGTATTCGGCGGCTGCTTTACCAACGAACCCGACCGCGACGGTTCCGATTATGCCTCCGGTTCGTTAAGGGCAGGCTTCGATCTGAGCGAGGATGCCAGTCTGGATTTCAATCTGCTGCGCACTGATGGTTCACTTGAATTCGATGGTGCCTTTCAAAACGAAAGTGATTACATCAATACTCTGTTTGGAGCACGACTGAAATTCCGGCCGCTGCAGAACTGGCGGGTGACAATGAAAGGCGGTTACAGTCGCAGCGAAACCGAAAATTTTCTGAATGGCGCATTCGTCAACCGCTTCAATACGTCACGTTATGATCTGACTCTGCAGAATGACGTCACGATAGCACCGGGACATACGGTCACGCTGGGTCTGGACTACATCCGGGATGAACTCGATGCCACGCTGCCTTATGCAGTGACAAACCGCTACAATCAGGGTTATTTTGCCCAGTATCTGGGCGAGTTAGGTCGCTTCAGCCTCCAGGGCAGTGTTCGCCACGATGACAACGAACAGTTCGGCGGCCACACGACCGGCAATATCGCGCTGGGTATGGACCTGACATCCTCGGTAAATATTTTCGCCAGTTACGGCACGGCATTTACGGCACCGACATTCGATTTTCTTTACTTCCCGGGTTTCAGCAATCCCGATCTCGATCCGGAAACCTCCGACAGCTATGAAGTCGGTGTCCGGGGCAGCCATCGCCCGTTGCAGTGGTCGGTGAGTGTCTTCCGAAACAACATCGATAATCTGATCCAGAATCAGCTGACCGGCCCGGTCAATGTAGCCGATTCCCGTATCGACGGCCTCGAAGCAACTGCCGGCACCCGGCTACTGGGTTTTGATATCAATGCGGCTCTGACTTTGATGGATCCGGAAAACCGTACGGCCGGCGCCGATTTTGGCAACGTGCTGGTGCGCCGCGCCAGGGAACAGCTCAAGATTGACATCGATCGCCGGTTTGACCGGTTTTCGGCCGGCGCGAGCGTGCATGCCGTCGGTTCCCGTTATGACGATCCGGCAAACACCGCCAGACTCGACAGTTATGTGCTGGTCGATCTGAGAGGGGAGTATCGTCTCAGTCAAGCCTGGCGCGTGCAGGCGCGGCTCGCCAATCTGCTGGATGAAGATTACGAAACGGTCGATTTCTTCAACCAGCCGGGCCGTACTGTCTTTTTAACGTTAAGATATCAGCCTTAGAACATTGCAGCCTGGCGAGCACTGATGGCCAAACGACTGACACGCATCTACACCCGTACTGGTGATGACGGTACGACAGGACTCGCGGATGGTTCGCGAGTGTCCAAAGACAGTTCCCG
>CAZFUS010000041.1:0-21085 GCA_964522485.1 uncultured Enterobacteriaceae bacterium
GCACCTACGTCAATAAAGGTCATGCCGGGCCGTATACGTGAGCGAATGGAGTCGAACATGTAAGATTCATATGTTCCGACGGCCCGGTCGTACATCATCGGCGACTCTGTAATGTTGAGATAAATCTTGTAAGAGTCTGGAGAGTAAAGCCGATACTGGTTTGCGTTCAGGAATCGGTAAAATGACTCAAGTTGCTGTGGCTGCAGATGGCGTAACGCGATTTCCCGCAGAGCAACGATAACAACTATAATGATCAGTAATGATAATAATATACGGCGCATAAGATATAACCACGAATTTTCAAATGGCGGGCAGTGTAAAAGACCGTTTTATGAACACAACCCGCGGTGAATTGTTACTGAGTTCTATATATTCGACTGTAATTTCTGTTTGCTCAAATAATATCTGCCAGTTATTTAGGTCTACGTTTGTTTTATCGTTAAATAAACGATTACTGTCTATGACACGTTATATGTGACCAACTATCCCGTGTTAGGCCTCATATTTCAGTTCGGTTGTCTGATGTCTTCTTGCCAGTAGATAGAGTGGCACGCCAGCGGCCAGAATTCCTGCTCCGAGTAAGGCGCCTGTTCCGGTAAATGCGAGGCTGGAGTAGAGCATATAGAAACAAACGGCGAGAAACAGAATCGGTGTAAGCGGATACAAGGGCACGCAAAAAGAGCTTTTATCCGCACCGTGACGAGAGCGGAAAACAAAAAGAGTTACGGTAGTCAATAACAGAAATAGCCAGAAGACCGGAGCAGTGTAATCCACCATGGTACTGACAGCTTCCTTGGACCAGAACCCGAGTCCGACAAGCATCAGTGCTATGATGCCCTGGACGATCAGGGCATTGGCCGGGGTGTTATTTTCCCGGTTCCAGCGGCCGATAAACCTGAGCAGACTGAAATCACGCCCCAGTGCATAGTTGGTCCGTGCGCCGGTGATGATCGTAGCATTGGCGGTGGAAAGGGCGGTTGTGATGACAATGCAAGTGACCAGCAGGGACCCCGCATCTCCGAAGATGCGGTCGGTCAGGTCGGAAGCGACAGTCTCCGAGTCGCGCAGGGTTTCCAGCCCGAGGACATGGAGATAGGTATAGTTCACCAGCACATATAAACCGGTAATCAGGCAGATGCCGAACACCAGTACCTTCACCATATTACGCCTTACGTTGTACAGTTCACCCGAGAGATAGGCGGCTTCATTCCATCCACCGTAAGTCAGTAGAACAAAAATCATGGCCAGCCCGGCCGCTCCCCCGGTAAATAATCCGCCATCCATATCGGAATCCACATGCGGTAATCCGGACAGAAACTCCGGTGGTACCATAACGAGACCTGAGATGGACAGCAGGACCAGCAGCAAAATTACCAGGCTGGTCAGGAGATTTTGCGCCCGTCTTGAGTGATGTGTCCCCAGGAGATTTAGCCCCGTCAGCCCGATAATAGTCAAGGCTGCATATATGGCCGGGCTATAGGGTCCCAGGTCTGCTATCAGGGTGGCATAGTCGCCCAGGATAAAGGCAATAAGCGCGATAGATCCGGTCTGGATCACCGTCATGCGTCCCCACGAAAAAAGAAATCCGAGGGGTGGACCAAAGGCGCGGCTCAGAAAATGATACTCGCCGCCGGCATCAGGTTTGGAAGAAGCGAGTTCGGCGTAGCAAAGCGCGCCCACCAGTGAAATGAAGCCACCCGCTACCCAGAAAGCAATAAATTGAAACTCATTCGCCGCATGGCCGGCAACAATCGGGGGCAGACGGAAGATGCCGATCCCGATTACGATGCCAACCACAACAGCAATAGAACTCAGAGTAGTAAATGCGTGCAGCGGCTGATTGTTTGACGGAGCTGTTTCCATAAGCGCTTAATAATTACGACCACATCCTGGGAGGAATTGTTCATTCACCCCAATCAAGTCCTCGGGAACGGTGATCAGCTAGCTTGGTTTAAATCTTCCTTCAGGGACAAGTCCATATATCCTTCTTCACCCGGATCCGGAAATCTCGGGACGATCTGGTCGGAGCTACGGCATAGACATTGGTTGGTGTCCCTGGAAAGAGTCATTTTGCTTTTGGCCGGGTATGGAATTTTTTGTTCCTTTCCTATCTAGAAATCTCGAGTGCATGATCTGAATCAGAATTACCGCTCAGCCTGCCTGGTCTCGGCGGTGCAAGTCAGCGCACCTTTTTCAAAGAAGTCGGGTGGTATATGTATTGCATTTGTAACGACACCATTTGATTTCTCATCGTAGATGTTGTTGTATTCCCATACCAGTTGCCCCTCAGACGTTACTTCGAAGGCGCGGCCTTTTTCCGACTCGGCAATCAGCAGGTTATTGTTCGGTAGCAGATCGATCTTGCCGCGACGCCAGCTATAAAAGGGTGTTTCCTCATTACCTTCAAATAATACTTCGACTTCATCCGTTTCAGGGTCAACTGCCATGATTCTGGATTTATGGAAGCTCATATTATTGTCATAAACCAATATCGTTCCATTATCCAGAAATTGCGGATCATGCTGACGATGCCATGGGCCAATGCGCCACCATTTTACTTTAGCAGTCTCAGGATCCAGTACTGCCACGAGGTTAAGACTGCGGAGACTAATCAGAAGATCGCCGGCTTCGAACATTGGAAAGGCTTCGGCCATTTCAGGATCCAGTGATTCTACCTGATTAATATGGAACGGATCAGCCATGTATTTGACTTCGTCTTCGTCTTCGTCCGTCCGCAAAGCAATGATCGCCTGCATCTGATTCGATTCCATAATATCGTCCAGTAGTGCAATCTTCCTTAAAATTTCTCCATTATCTGGATCCAGCTGAACAATATAAGTATCAATCACATCTTTATCAGCAAGTAATGTCCAGATTGTCCCGTCATGGGATCGACTGACTGTATGGTGAAATTCGCCTTCTGTTTGCCATATCACGTCACCGCATGCCCCGATCCGGGCCACAAATTGGCCGCCATCAAAATTGACAATAATAGAGCCATCTTCGAATACTGCCAGGCCGTGAATGATTACATTCAAAGAACCGGGTCCGTCCGGGTCCATTTCTTCATAATCAAGAGGCCAGGCGTGCAGTTCAGTACCCTCACGGTCATAGAGAATAACGGTGTTTAGCGTTTCGCGGTGCGGTGCCAGACCGGAAATCAAGACATTGCCAGATTCGATGGCATCCGGATTCGGTGACGCTGCGACAGGCCGATCGGGGCCGTAACCATCCACCAGTGTGCGGGTCGGCCTGAGACCAATATCATTCTGCCAGTAGAAGGCAATGTCGACGATATTCTTTTGAAGCTGACGTACACTTTTGCTCGGAGGCAGATCCCAGAGCCCGGCGGCTATGCCGTAGCTGAAAGCAAAAAAGGCGACAGCAAAAAGCAGAATACCCATTGCTATGCGGTCCTTGGTGGCTTCTTTCATCCAGAGCTCCTGTATTTTCCTGTACTTATAAAATTATGGCCCGGATTTTATACATTGTGCCCGCAAGGTATCGTAAAGGTCTTCACAGGCCCTATATATGGATGTACTAGCCGTCGGTTTTTCAATTTCGTATGTTCGCGCTGGTCGAAACTGATCGGAATTGGCTAGAAGAGTCTCCGGGTCACGCAGCTCGAGGCGTTCAGCCAGCGCAGGTAATATGTCCTCAGGTTTGTGACAGAGATGATCATAGTCAATCAAAGTGATGGATTCCTTATCATGACTTCCGAGCAGCGCCTTTTGCACAGCACTGTACGCGGCATACCAGTAGGTGAGCCAGAAGTCAGGTTTCATGGAATCCATATGTTCTGCTTGGGTCATCCATTGATCAAAATCGATTGGCTTTAGAGCAGCGCCGAATTCATAGTGACCTAGCCACTCCATATAACGTCGGGAAAATGTATCAGTTGCATGCAGGTTGGTGAAATGGTGATGCTGATGACGCAGTGATTCTGCATGATGCCAGGGATGACGCAGCAGGATGAAGATGCGTCCTTCAGGAAAAGCACTGGTCAATATGTTCAGCCGTGAAATATTGGCATTGTTCTTGGAAAGATAACGAACATCATTTCTGTTGCCATGCTCGGGGGTACGCAGTGCAATAATTTTACGCATATGTTCGCTGAGAAATTCAGTAAAACCGGAATCCTGATCGGTGTCATTCCATGGTCTTATCCGGTCTTCCTGATAATGTCCGGGCCAACAAGCCTTCCAGACGATTTCTTCGAATGCCTCGGGACTGTCGTAATTGATTGACAGGCCATCACCATGTGCACGCTCCTGGGCCGTCCCCGTCTTGCGAAAGGACGCTGATATACGTGTCCATAACAAGGGTGTCAGCACAAATGGCATGTCACGATAGGTGTGGGTCGCAAAATCCGGCAACTTTGCCAGAACATATAAGAGTAGGGTTGTCCCTGCCCGTGGCAGTGCTGTTACAAAGACAGGTCTGCGTACGGGAATATCTGTAAATTTTCGTCCAAACAGTGAACGTTCCATATCGGCCAGCGCAATCTGTGCGGGTATTGCGGAAAAGGCTGCATAATGAAGAGTGCGGTCGAGGCCGGAGTAAGAAGGTATCGTCATTTAATTAGCCGCCAAATGAAAACTGCATACCCGATGAGCAGTATAAGAAGAATCCGGTTGGTGACGCTTGTCTCCGTGGTGGTCATAGACAGTATGTGCGTCCAGGTGAATGCAGGCCGTTGACATGGAAGCGGCGAAAATCAGCAAAGTGGCTGAAAATACAAAATATAACAATAAGATATGCAATGCTGCCGCCTCTACAGTATTTCCTTGTCGTCTTCATTCATATTGATATTGTTAATGGAGATCAGAGCCTGGCCTGTGTCGGCCATAGCCATGTCCATATTATGGAACCAGGCTGGTTGCTTTCATGCATAGCATAAGGAGGGCGAGTGCAGCCAGTAACACTACATAAACCATGACTTATTATTTACCTGTAGATGGGGATGTCTTTGGACCGTCCTCTTCCTGCGTGTCGGCTGCTTTATCGGTCCTATCTTCTTCTGAGGCGTGCTTGCGACGCAGCATCCGGCGGACGGGATACCAGACAAAGCCAACGATAGCGAGAAAGAAAGCGGCGATCAGGGCAAGAACGGTACCGATAACAGAAAGGCCAGCGCCGGGGCCTATGTAGGCAAAGACAGTCGTCGGTAAAAACAAGCTTGCCAAGAAGGTGGTAGCTATAATTGATTTGTGCCGATTGTTGTACATATTCATCCTCCTGATAGAAGCAGATACCGCATACAAATAACCAGGGAAGCTATGCGTAAATCCGTCAGACTTAGCAGAGCACAAAAATTAAAAATATGATCTCTGATTTTCCAACCATGCAAGTGATTGGAAAATAGTATTGTCTCCTCAGTACCGCAGGAATCTCTGCCTTTTGCAGAGGTTCCTGAATTTAGACATCAGGCAATATTCATACTGATGCTGGTGATTTTGGTCCAGGTTTCGAGTGAGTTGAGTTACAGCATCAATCTCGTATTTAGTAACTAATTGACCTTGAAAGAGAGCCAGAGTTTCTGCGGGGCTTATATACTTGTGAATTCAAATTTATAGCAACCTGTATCGATAGAAGAAATACCCTGCCAGCGCTCCAGGATGCTTTCTGAGAGGCTACTGCTGTCAAGCTGATGTTCGTAGAGAGGCGGAACTCAGAATCGTACGCTACCCATGCTTTATATCGGTGCATGCACATACGAGTGTGTGCCAGCAGGAACCATGTGTCTGAACGATACACGCGATTTCTTCAAAATTACTTATATCAGATAATTATAACTTACTGAATGACTTGATAAACGGTGCAATTCAGTAATTGGCATATTTATTGAATGTTCATATGTGATGAATTATTCGATTTAGTTATCTCAAACAGGTTATTGCCTTGTTTATGATACATGGCATGTTCATGGGCAGCGCTGGCATGGCTCGATTAGCGGGCGATGAGATGAGGATTAGGGTAATGCCTTGCCTAATGACGTACTGCCTCTAACCACAGCTATTTTACCGGAGTAAAGCCATGCACATCGCACAACTTTCACCACTTATTGAAAGCGTACCGCCTAAGGAATATGGCGGAACGGAAAGAATTGTCTCTTACTTGACAGAAGAGCTGGTTCGGCAGGGACATGAGGTGACACTTTATGCCAGTGGCGATTCGGAAACTGAAGCCTCTCTGGTATCTGTTTGCCGAAAAAATCTTCGCTCAGATTCGGCAGTTGCTCTCCCCGAAACTTATCTATATCAGTCTCTGGAACGAGCTTTCCGGATGGCGCGAAAGTTCGATGTCATACATAACCATGCGCATTTCTATGCTTATCCTTGGGCAAGCCGTTCTAAAACGCCTGTGCTGACAACAATACACGAGCGTTTGGATCTAACCGAGCTGCGCCCCTTGCATGAGCTTTATAAGGATCTGCCGCTTGTATCGATATCCGATGCCCAGCGCGCTCCTTTACCGCATGCCAACTGGATGGGCACTGTTCATCATGGGTTACCAGAAGATTTATATAAATTTCAGCAGGGTGACGGAGAATATCTGGCATTTCTCGGCCGAATCTCAGAAGTAAAGTGTCCTGACCATGCCATAGAAATTGCTAAACGTACCGGTATACCCTTGAAGATCGCAGCCAAAGTCGATCCCGCAGACAGAGCCTATTTTGAACAGCAAATTGAGCCGCTTTTAGACCATCCTCTGATTGAATTTATTGGCGAAATTACCGATGCGGAGAAGCAGGAGTTTCTGGCTAATGCACTGGCGCTAGTGGCGCCACATGACTGGCCGGAGCCATTTGGCCTGGTCTTTATAGAAGCGCTTGCATGCGGAACCCCGGTACTCGCTTACAATCGAGGCTCCGTCCCGGAAATTATCGACCATGGTAAAACAGGTTTTATTTGCGACAATCTTGACGAAATGGTTGAGGCTGTACTGAAAGTCGCTCATCTGAGTCAGGTTGCCTGTCGAGAAGCTTTTGAGGAATATTTTACAGTGGAAAGAATGACAAAGGACTATCTCTATTTATATGAAAAAATGTGCGAGGTTGGGTATCCGCAGCCTCTGCTGAAAAGCGGATAACAAATAAAGCGTCGATACCATGCAACTTGGCATAGCGCGAAGTCCTGGCTGGGCGCTGTTAAAGTCGGGTAACTTCCGCTACTTGTGGCTTGGACAGATCGTATCCCAGATTGGGGACGGCCTGAGTAAAGTCGCCCTATTGTGGTTTGTCTATGAATTAACGGGCTCTGCCTGGGAGATGACGCTTGTCGGCGTCCTGCAGAGTCTGCCGCCGTTGCTCATGAGTCCCTTTTTGGGAGTCTATATAGATCGGCTGCGCAAGAAGTCCATCCTGATTAGCGTTGATCTGATTCGTGTCGTTCTTATCACGCTTATTCCTATTCTCTATTACTTCGGAGTTCTGACACTGCCATGGATCTATATCCTGGTATTTGCCAATGCAGTTGTAGCTGCCGTTTTTGGCCCGACAATGGCAGCCACCATACCACTGCTGGTCAAATCTTCAGACCTGATGGCGGCCAACGGCTTGATCCACAATGCGTCCACTGTTGGTGTGTTGGTAGGTCCGGCGATCGGAGGGATTCTAAGTGCATTGATTGGCGCACAGAACGTCCTGTTTGTTGATGCCCTTACCTTTGCATTTTCCGCCGCGTGTCTGGCGCTGATTAAATATGTGGAGCCCAGGCAGGCTAACCGGCGCCGTATTACCGATGGCATCAATAAAGAGCTGCGGGAGAGCGTGCGCTTCGTGTTTTTCCACAGCCCTGCGATTAGAGGCATCCTGATTACCAGCGCATTGTTTACAGGAGGTGTCGCCGCATTCCCGTTGCTGTTACCGATCTTTGCTAAAGTTTATCTTAATGTAGGTAGTGTTTGGCTGGGCTGGATCTGGTCTGCACTGGGCGTTGGTATGGCTTTGATGACACTTGTGCTCGCCTGGATCAGGCAAAAATCACAGCGCACGAAGTTTCTCATTATGTGCGTGGGAACGGGTGTCGCTGCCGTGACTGTTGTTGGACTGACTTTTGTACCGGGTCCCTGGGCGGCGACGGGTCTGGTGGGGATAGTGGGAGCAGGGATTGCAATTTTTACTCCCCTGATGTGGACACTGCTCCAGGAACGTACTCCGGATCGACTGAGAGGCAGAGTTTTTGCCCTGGTCGGTGCAACAGATATGGCGGCCGCTTCGTCGATGATGGCGTGTATGGGATGGATTGCAGACCAGTTCGGGCCTGTTGCCAGTCTGCGCGGAGTGAGCCTGTTATTCCTGGCCACGGCAATTATTATCTGGTGGATTCAGCGACGTGAAGACAGCTTTGAAAGTACAGATGTACGTGCTCATGCGGTGGTTTACGGGAGTTCACCTTAATCTCCCGGCAGGAACCTCATGATTTGTCATGGAATCGGGAACTGAATTTCCAGCCTGCCTGATTTGTCGGATGGGGATCGACGCAGGGTATTAAGATATTATCCATCTGCGGGGCTTCACTGATTTTCAGCACTATCTTCAGATGCCATCTGCCTGATGGCTGCGACCTTTTCTTTCCAGCGCTCCAATGCCTCTTCATAACAGACATAGACACAGCGTTCGCAGCCACAGCCGCAGCACTCGCCCGGTAATGGCTCGGTGGGCGGCGAAGGTAATTCCAATCCATGATTATTATCTGATTCATGCATGCTGATACTTCCGGTTTCTCCGGCGCATATGACTCATAGATTACAGATTATGGCTCTATCAAGGCAAATCCACGGTTAGTGCATAAAAAAGGGGCGCTCAGTGAGCGCCCCGCGTAATTGGAGAGGCAATACAGGTTTACATTTGGACACGCACACCCACGAAGCCGGAAATGGGCGCACCAACGCCGACAAAGCGGTTGTCTTCGAAGTCATCGAAGCCCGGTATCTCGTCCGGTTCACCCAGCAGGCCGAAGCTCTCATAGTCTTCATCAAACAGGTTGTTGACGCGGGCAAAAAAGCTGAGATGCTTGGTGACCTGATATGAGCCCCGAAGATTGACGGTGACATAGCTGTCAAGCTTGCCTAAATCGTTCGATTCGTCACCGCGGAGATAAACCCCGGATTTGTACAGCAGGTCGGCACCGATGCTGAGTTTTGAGGTAACAGCATAGTCACCACCGACTTTGAAGACATGATCAGGGATTCCAGGAATATCGTCGCCGGACTGGACCTGAATGAGTTCATCGGCGTCAGCGGTTGGATTATTGGCGCTACTGGATTCGAACGGTGTGTCAAATGTTGCGCTCGTGTAGGCGTAGCTCATGAACCAGTCCAGCCGCTGTAACTGGCCTGTTAAGCCCAGTTCCATACCGACACGCTCGGTGTCACCGATATTATCGAAGAAGCCCTCGTTACCGGAAACACCACCGGTGTTCTGGAAGATGATGTCGTCCTCGTTGGTGGTATGGAAGGCGCCGATCTGCCAGCCGACGTTTCTCAGTATGCCGAGTTGGCTGAAGCTGCCGCGGAAACCACCTTCAAAGCTCTTGGCGACGACCTGCTCCAGCGGCGGATCAGCCAGGAAGCCATTTGGCAGATTACACGGAGCGTCGGGTTCCGCGCAGGCCAGTTCTACGGCGGTCGGCGCGCGTGCCGACTCACTGTAGCTGAAGTAACCGGACAGATTAGGCCGGAAAGCGTAGGTGATGCCCGCGGCCGGATTGAAGCGGTCAAAATCATGATCACCGTTCAGGTCCGGTTGTGGCTCCGAAAGGCCATCACTGCCGCCGCGATCCAGCAGTTCAACGTTGGTATGGTTGTAACGCCCGGACAGCGTCAGGTCCAGCTTCTCGGTGAGAGACAACGTATCAGTGATAAAGAGCGACCAGCTTTCTGTTTCCGAATTGACGAAGGTGCCTTCCTCCGGCACGAACAGGCCGGTCCCCAACGTGCTGCGTTGGGCATTCAGCAGGGCAATTTCGGTGTTGGAGTTGAAATCCACTTCGCCGTAATTGTAGGCGGCGCCAACGATGACCTGGTTGTTACGGTTGAATAGATCACCCAGGAATGTAGTCTGCAGCGAACCGCCCCAGTTTTTTTGATCACGGAGACTGCGATTGTTGATCGCGTTACGTTCTCCGTTGCCACCGTCGACGGCAATGGTGTTACCGAACTGATCTTCGATCGGGTCGTTGTCATCTTCCTCGCACAAGACGCCGGGAGGACCACCGGCCTCATCGCAATCCTCGAATTCACTGCCATCCCCGTTGAATGACTCGGTATCGTTATCGCGGTAAAAGAGATTTCCGGAAATCTGGGTGAGATCGTTGATCCAGTGTTCTCCGTCAAGCTCAACGAAAAACAGTTCATTCTGCGTCTGGTCAGGGGCCGTGAATATGGCTTCGCGATCCTGATTGGCAAGTTCGATTGGAATGGCGCCGTTGCCAATCAGGTCGGTATCGGCGTAATTGAAATTGAGATCGAGTGCAGTGGTGTCGCCATCACGGTAGCTCAACGAGGTAAACAGGTTGAGCGAATCCGAAGGTGACAGATCGCGCCAGCCTTCCTCATCAAAATACTGGAGAGTGGCATAATAACCGAGGGCGCCGTTGTTGCCGCCGCTCTCGAGGGTGGTGACGTGCCGCTCGAAGGAGCCACCATATACTTCGAGGCTGTGGCCCGGATGGGTAAAGCCATTCTTGGTTTCGATGCTGATGGCGCCACCCAGTGTGTTCAGACCATACAGCGGATTGGCGCCACCAATCAGGTTCATGTTGGCAATCGACGATTCCGGTATCAGATCCCAGTTAACGGTGTCCCCGAAAACTTCATTGATGCGGACACCGTTTTGGTAGACCGCCAGACCCTGCGGCAGGCCCAGCAGGGGTGAGGCCGTGAAACCGCGATACTGGATATCCGGCTGCAGCGGATTGTTTTGAGCATCATTGACAATGACACCGGTAAAATTCCGGTTCATGTAGTCGGTGACATCCAGACTCTTGGTTCTGTTGAAATCCTCGGTATCGGCTGACTGCACATTGTAAGGAATGACTTCCTCAGGCAACCCGACACCCAGGGTTGGTGTGACTCCGATAACTTCCATGGTTTCCATGGTTTCAGGATCGTCCTGAGCAAGACCAGCCGCTGGAATGGAGCTTGCAGTCAGCGCAAAAATTATGGCGCGCGACAATGGCTTGGAGATGGATTTCTCTCCCATCGTTTGTATCCCCCTCGGTTTTACTTGTGTTTATATACGACTGATAACGATTGAGAACCGTAGAACAAGCTACCTTATTTTAAGGTGGCTTGCGTAGCCTCTTAGTTTCCCTTTGGCGAGGGGGATTATGACTAAAAATACGTAGGAATTTTTCCTGTCGTTATTCTGGGGAATTTCAACACCGTATAAATCGTGCCCCGCGGGGTATTAAATGTAATTTTCCAGCAAATCGCGTTCCGCAGCTGAAATTTTTGGATTTTTCAGCCGGTTTTCAATCATTGCCTGTTTGATCGACTGGTGTTCTATCAAATGCTGTTTTTCTTCCGGCACCAGTGTGTCCATAAAAAACATGTTGCTCGGCGGCAACAGGCCGATCTGAGCGACAACGCCGACTTCGTTGGCCAGCACCCGATAGTGACCAATGGATTGCAGCAGCCGGCTTTCCGCAAATGAAGCATCTGCGAGTCCCGAGGTGTAAATCGTATAGATCTCCATGCGATAGGCGATGGTCAGCGCCGGTTCCTCAGTAGCGGCAATGGCTGCTTGAATATATTCCAGCCGCGGCTGCAGCAGTTGCTGTAATGCAGTAAGGATTTCGCGGTCCTGCAGATGTTCGGAATAGATGTCCAGGATATTATCGATGGGTAATTGTTTGTAGGCATCCGTGGTGAATAATTCATGAGTCCGATACATCAGCGCATGGTAGGAGCTGAAGCCAAGTATCGACTGGATTTCGGTTAATCCGCGGATGTGTCTGTTGAATCCCAGGGCGCATACGAGCTGGCTGTGATTGAGGCCGAGCTGAGCCGCAATCTTGTTGATCTTCAATATGAAGTCGTCGCCGGAATCCGGCTTCACACGATAGAAAATACGGACCAGATCCGGGTCAGAAGCAGTCAGCAGGCTGGTAAAGGTCAGGCCGGTGTCCATTTTAACCAGCTTAACCAGCTCCATAGCGTTTCTGCTGTTTCAGATATTCACGCAAAATCCTGCTTTCCGCACGTGGAATGGAGCGGTCCCTGAGCCGGGTTATGACCAGTTCGTCGGGAATCTGTCCCTTTTCCAGCAGCCGCCGTTTTTCTTCGGGCAGGATTGTCTCCATGAAAAAAACTTCGCCCACCGGTATCAGCTTACTATCAATTATGATGTCGACTTCATTGGCAAGTGAGCGGAAACCACTGTTTATCTGTTTCAGACGTTCTTCGGCAAATTCGATGGTGGCTATGTTGCCGCAATAAATCGCCCGGATCTCGGCCTTATACTTTTCGATGATGACCGAGTTAATTGTAGATTCAATATGTTGTTCAATTGCGCGCAGCCGGTGCTGCAGGAGATACTGCATGGTATGCAGCATTCGTGGTTGGTCCTTGATGACCTCATAAATGCTCAGCACGTTATCGAGCGACAGCCGCTTGTAAACATCCTTGGCGAAGTATTGATTGCGTTTCTCCTCGATGTCAGCGAAGCGTTGAAAGCCGAGAACGGTTATCAGCTCACCGAGTACCGGGGCATTGCGGTTGAAACCCAGGGCGCACATGAGCTGGCCTGCATTCAGCTGCAGTTCAGCGGCGATGGCGGCGGGCGTGGCGGGTCTTTTCCCGGGCGTGGGGCGGAATACGTGAAAGGTCCTGAGCAGATCTTCCTCCGATGCCTGAACCAGTTCACTGAAGCTCGTCACACAGTGTCTCTTTATAAGATATAGAAATGTACTGCCGGAGGCACAGATGCCACTGGCCGGATTATTGCATTATTTCCTGCAAAAGTCCGATATTGCGGACCCATGGTTTTTGTTCGCGCCTGATGTGATCGGACAGCTCTGCGGCCGCTTTCTGCGCCGCTTCGCGGCTGTCAAAAATGCCGACTACAACGTTATACCGCGTGGTACCTTTAATCACGACTTCGACGTAACCGGCCTCTGCGCCCAGGTTCCCGGCCTGGACATATTGCCGGGCAGCCGCCTCATCGGTTGTACTGAGCAACTGGATTGTAAACTTGTCGGGTACCTGCTGGCGCAGCCAGCTGTTGCGTTGACTGTCCGGAAACGTGGCAGGCCGGGCAGCTGTCGATTCGGATTGCGTGGCGGTTGCCGCGGGCGATGATTTCCGGTTTGCGCTGCTTTCCGGCGCAGGTGCAGCCGCTGCTGATGAGTCCTGGCGCCCGCTCGTTTTTGAACGGTTCGCCGCATCGGCCGCCGGGCCTTCCGTTTTGTCAGACGCCAGCCTTTCCAGGCGCGCCTGCGCCTTGGTTACACCCTGATCGGCCGCCTGCTGGTACCAGCGCCTGGCCACGGCGGTATCCCGGGCGACGCCATGGCCGTTTTCATAAAACACGCCGAGATTGTACTGTGCCTCGGCCAAACCTTGTTTCGCTGCCTTCCGGAATAATGGCAGCGCCTTGTCGTAGTCCTGCGGGATACCCTGACCGGTAGCATACATAATGGCCAGCGTATACTGTGCATTGACATAATCCTGATCGGCCGCACGCTGAAACAGCCCGGCGGCTTTCATGTAATCCTGCGTCAATCCCTGGCCGTGGTAATACATCAGGCCAAGATTGAATTGCGAGTCCGCCAGTCCGGCATCTGCGGCCTGTTGCCACCATCGGGCTGCCTTGCGGTAGTCCTGTTCTATGCCTTTGCCCTGAAAATACTTCACACCCAGATCGTGCTGGGCGGCTGCCACGCCCTGTTTGGCGGCCCGGGTATACCACACGACGGCCTGCTGCGGATCACGCGCGACGCCGTGGCCGTGGTCATACATGAGGCCCAGCGTGACCTGGGCATCGCTGTCGCCCTGTTCGGCCAGTGGCCTGAGGATGGCCAGAGCCTTGTCATACTCCTCTGCCAGATAGGCGCGCTCACCATCCGCGTAACTTTGCGCATGAGCAGCGGGCGTGTTCAGGAGCAGCAGGGTCAGGATTACAGACTGCGCCAGCACCGCCGTTATACCGGCGGTGCCTCCTGCAGAAAACTGGATCGGGCACGCTTGCAAGGAGGCTGACGTTTGCTTACTTCATGCCTTTGGCAAGTTCGAAAATCTGCTCGGCATCGAATATCTGATCGTGGGATTCGAACAGTTTTTCGATGCAGACACGGTGGAGTGCCAGCTTGAGCGTGCCAAATCCGATTGCCCCCCACATGATACGGCCGTCGTAGTCCTTGCCTTTATCCATCATGCCGGTCCCGCCGATGCCGAGTGGCGGTGTGGCATTGGCATCGGCCATGAGTTCGATGGTTTTGTTGCCCGTCCAGTGTTCTTCCTGCAGCAGCTCGACCCCTGCCGCGCCGGTGGCGAAGACCACCTGGGCGTCGGCGATGGCCTGGCCGCGGGCATCATTGTCCTTGGCTTCGACGGGTTTGACCTGGACTTCAAAACGTTCCGCGATGTCCTTGCTGGCTTTTTCAGCGCGCTGTCCCGAGCGTGAGGTTAATGACACCTTGGCCCCTTCACGGGCCAGCAGAGCGGCAGCGCGCTGTCCGACCGGGCCGGTGCCGGCGAGCACCACGGTCTTCTTGCCGTTGACTTCACCGCTGGACAGCAGTTTGGCCACACCGGCGGCGGCAGTGGTGTTGCTGCCGTTACTGTCGAGCATCACGGACACGCGGAAATCGGCAAAAAACATTTTCTGTATAGCATTAAATAATTCCTGACCGGCCGCCATGTCACTGCCGCCGACAAAAATCGCAGTGTTTTTCTTTTCCTTGGGGGCACGAGTGAATATCGTGCCTTCGACCAGTGGACCAACGTTATCCGGTGTCAGGCCGCCGTGGCCGATGACGTGGTCGGCGCCGCCGTCATAAGCGACCACCGTGTCGAATACAGCCGGATGGGTATCGGTATCTAACTGGAACAAGAGCTTTTTCATGGATGTCCTCGGGTTCTGGAGTTTTATAATCGTTTATTGTCGGCATATTTGGCCGGGTAGAGTTTAATGACGGTTCGCAGCCTGCCCGTCCATGTCACTATGATCGGGAGGAATGGCCATAAATTAACGCATGCATTCCGTTCCGACAACTTGAGTCGGGCCACTATCGCGAACTGAAATACTGTACAATCAAAGACTTTGCTGCGGAACAATGGTTGCGTCACGATCCGGCCAGTTTGCAGCGACGACATTGAATGAGAACTACTCTGAACCGCGCGGAGGCGAACATGATTAAGGACCAACCGATCCAGCAGTTTCTCGATGAACTGGCCAGCAAGGCCTCGACCCCCGGCGGCGGCAGCGCCGCGGCCATTATGGGCGCGATGGCGGCCGCGCTGGGCAGCATGGTCGGTCACTTTACGGTCGGTAAGAAAGGCTATGAGGACGTCGATGCCGAAGTGCGCGACATCCTCAGCCAGTGCGAACAGCTGCGGGAAAAACTGACCGGCATGATCAAGGCGGATATTGATGTCTTCAATCAGGTCATGGGCGCCTACGGCATGCCCAAGGATGACGACGACCAGAAAGCCAAACGCAGTCAGGCTATCCAGGCGGCACTGAAAGAAGCCACCGACGTGCCGCTGGCCTGCGCCAGGGCCGCCGCCGAGATGATCGGGCTGTGCAAGCCGCTGGCTGAGAAGGGCAACAAGAACGTCATCAGCGATGCCGGCGTCGCGGTGCTGGCGGCCGAAGCCGCGCTGCGCAGCGCCGCGCTGAATGTCTATATCAATATCGGCGGCATCAAGGACGAAGACTTCAAGCAGTCACGCGCAAAGGACCTGGAGAAGGCCCTGGCCGGTACACGTGAGCTGACTGACGAGGTTTACGATATCGTCAAATCACGTCTGTAAAAGCTGTCCGCAAATAAACGCGAATAGAACTTGGTCGGTAGCATGCGGGCTTACGGGGCCGGATCAGTGTGAATATAGTGTTTGACAGGCATTTCAGTAATCTGGCACAAAATTAGATACAAGCCACTATCGTCATACTGGCGAAAGCCAGTATCCAGTCAATATAATGACCGCCCGTTGGGTGGACTTTATTTTACTGGACGCCGGCTCATTGGCCGGGATGACGGAAACACCATTAATCCATTTTTGTTACCGCCTTACTTATTTGCGTTAATTCGCGTGCATTCGCGGATTTTTGTCTATTTGCTGAACAACATCGAATAGTCGATTGCGCGGACATGCTTGGTCAGCCCGCCGATGGAGATGAAATCAACGCCGGTGCCGGCGATGGCCGCCACGCCGGCGTCATCCACTCCGCCGGAAGCTTCGAGTTCAACGCGGCCGGCACTGCATTCGACCGCCGCGTGCAGACGGTCTTGATCGAAATTATCCAGTAATACCCGTTCGACGCCGGCGGCGATAGCCTCGTCGAGCTGTGCCAATGTTTCCACTTCCACCTCAACCGGCACGCCATGCTGACGGGCGGCGCTGACCGCCGCGGCGATGCCGCCGGCCGCCCGGATATGGTTTTCCTTGATGAGAATGGCATCGTACAGGCCGAGGCGATGATTGCGGCCACCGCCGCAACGTACGGCGTATTTCTGGGCAAGCCGCAGCCCAGGAATGGTCTTGCGGGTATCGAGAATGGTCGCATCGGTATGCCGCACTGCATCGACATAACGGCGAGTCACGGTCGCGGTGCCGGACAGCAATTGCAGAAAATTAAGTGCCGTGCGCTCGCCCGTCAGCTGCACCCGTGCCGATCCCGACAATTCGCAGACACAGGCATCTGCTTCAATCGGGTCGCCGTCGGTATGATGCCAGTCGATGGTCACCGCCGGATCGAGCTGGCGAAAGACTTCGTCGAACCAGGGCTGGCCACACAGAATGGCAGGTTCACGGCAGACGACCCGAGCCCGGACCTGCTGGTCAGCCGGTATCAGGTTGGCTGTGAGGTCGCCGGTGCCGATATCCTCGATCAGCGCACGGGCGACCTGTTGGCGGATGCTCTCGGCAGGCGGCGCTGTGATCATAAGTTAGTTGCCACTGGCCAGCCGCTCCCGGGCCGCCCGGAACACCAGCGGACTGAGCAGGGCCAGTGCTAACAGGTTCGGAATCGCCATCAGGCCGTTCATGACGTCGGCCAGCAGCCAGATCACGGTCAGATTGCCGATCGCGCCGATGACAATCACACCGATCCACAATAGCCGGTAAGCGAAGATCACCCGAACACCGAACAGGAATTCGGCACAACGTTCGCCATAATAACTCCAGGCCAGCAGCGTCGTGAAGGCAAACAGAATCAGACCCAGCGTCACGATCCAGTCACCCGGGCCGGGCAGGCCGGTATGGAATGCCAGTGCCGACAGCGATGCACCGGTTTCGCCACTGGTCCAGACGCCGGTCATGAGGATCACCAGGGCGGTCATGGTGCAGACGATGATGGTGTCGATAAAAGTGCCGAGCATGGCAACCATGCCCTGCTTGAACGGATCGTTGGTGCGGGCCGCCGCATGGGCGATAGGTGTACTGCCGAGTCCCGCTTCGTTTGAAAAGATACCGCGAGCAATACCGAAGCGCAGTGCCGCCCATACCGAGGCACCGGCAAAACCACCGGCAGCGGCTGTACCGGTAAAGGCATCGTTGACAATGAGTGCCAGCGTCGCCGGCACCTGATCAATCAAAGTAATAATGACGCCGATGGCACCCAGGACATAGGCAATCGCCATGAACGGTACCAGTTTGCCGGCGACCTCGCCGATGCGTTTGATACCGCCAATAATCACTGCACCGGTGAGCAACGCCAGAACAATACCCGTGAGCCAGGCCGGAATACCGAAACTGGTGTACGCCGCATCGGCAACTGAATTGGCCTGTACGGTGTTGCCGATGCCGAAGGCGGCGAACATCGCGAACAGCGCAAAGACGATGCCGAGCCAGTGCCAGCGCGGACCAAGACCATTGCGTATGTAATACATGGGGCCGCCGACATAGTTACCGAGCTCATCCTGTTCGCGAAAGCGCACTGCCAGATAGGCCTCGGTGAAATTGGTTGCCATGCCGATCAGTGCCGTGATCCACATCCAGAACACCGCGCCCGGCCCGCCGAGATAAATCGCCGTGGCAACACCGGCGATATTGCCGGTGCCGATAGCGCCGGACAGCGCTGTCATCAGGGCCTGGAAGGGCGAGATATCACCTTCGATATCCTTATCGACACTGCGGCCGCGCCACAGGAGCTTGCAGGCCGCTCCGAGTTTGCGCCAGGGCATGGCATGCAGGCCAAAAGTCAGATACAAGCCGACACCGAACAGCATGACCAGCATCGGCACTCCCCAGATAAAAGCACTGATCTGGCTCAGGTAGTTTTCGAATGTTTGCATTGTTGTTATCGGTCTGTAGGGTGGTTAATCGTAGGCCAGCCTGATGCCGGCAAAGATATGGCGCTTGTCGGCTTCATAATAATTGCGGAAACTCGGGCGCTTGATCACACGCCGGGTATGGCGGCTGCCGCCGCGCAGGACGAAGTGCCTGTCATTGTAATAGGGTACCGAATAACCCTCGTAGGGCCAGGCTCTGAAACCGGCATAGGGGTAAAAACGGTTGCCGCACCATTCCCATACCCGTCCAATCTGTTCGAGCAGACCGGCCCGGGCGGCGGCCTCCCATTCGTGTTCGTGGGGCAGTCGTCCGCCGGCCCAGGCGGCACAGGCTTCCGCCTCGTATCGGCTGATACCGCTGACCGGTTCCGCCGGCCTTAATTGATAAGCGCCGGCCGGGCCGATGCCATACCAGTGGCCGGCATCGTTCTGACACCAGTAGCCGGGCTGCTGAACCGCGTTGGTAACACGCCAGCGCCAGCCGGCTTCCGACCAGTAAGCGCGATGGTTATAACCGCCGGCCTGCATGAATCCCAGATACTCGCGGTTGGTCAGCGGACGGCGGCTGATAAGGCAGCCGGCCAGCGTGACCATATGTCTGGGGTGCTCATTATCGTAGGGGTGGCCGGTCCGCGACTGGCCGACGGCATAAAGCCCGGCGGGCAACCGAACGCCGGCGTCAGCGTCCGGTCTCCCTCCTGACAAGGGTTGTCTGGCCCGGATGGCGGACGAATGCAGCAACTGACGCTGACTGCGAACCTGACACAGGGTCTCATAGTGCTGCGCGTAATGCTGTACCAGAAATGTCCCCAGATAACCGCCCTTTAACAGTGGGTGGCGGCGCCGCTGCAGTTGCCGCAGCCGCTGAGCGTTATTGGTTTGTTCCTGTTCAGCCCAGTCGATCAGCTCGGTGAATGCCGGCAGATAACGACCGCGTACCGGTTTGTAGGAAAACTCCGGCACATATAAATCGCGATCGCCGGGAGCAATGGGCTGTCCTTCGATGACTTCGCGAATCCAGTAATTTTCTGTAAAGACGCAGTGGCCCAGATGCCAGCCGCTGGGGCTCAGATCCGGGTGAAACTGCCGCCAATAATTTTCGGCGCCTTCGGCGGCAACAAACTCCAGCACCAGCCGCTGATACCGCGCCAGCTGTGACAAATCGGTTATGCCTCGGGTCATGCGCTGGCGGCGAGCGGTTGTCCGGGCGTGAACTGGTGTACCGTGCCTGGTGTCAGCGCCTGCCAGTGGCGCGGATCGCTCAGACGTTCGGAGGCGATAAGCCAGCCGCCGGTGTAATCCGGTTCACGGTCGCTGACATACATCGATGGTGCCGAGCAGCCGATACCATGACGAATGGCGTAGAGACTCGCGCCGTCACTCATGATGATGCCCAGCAAGGCCTGGCGGCCGTCGAGCAGATCCTGCAGTTCATCAAGGGCGGCGCCGAGGGCGCGGCTGATGTCGGGCGTCTGGCGCAAATGCTGGCGCACCAGCGCGAATAAATACTCGGAATCGGTGGTGCCCTGCAGGCTGGCGCTGAGGTCCGGTTCGAGATGCTGGTGAAACCGCGCCCGCAGCCCGTCGTTAAATCCCTCCAGAAAGCCGTTGTGCATATACATCAAATGACGGCTGCGAAACGGCTGGGTGTTTGCCAGATTCACCGATTGTCCGGGTGTGGCGCTGCGTACGTTGGCGAGCCACAGGCGCGCTGCCAGGCTGTCGGCCAGATCATCAAGGTTGGTATCCGACCAGATAGGCAGGGTATGGGTATACACCCGCGGGCGGCTGTCGGCGTCGTACCAGCCGAACCCGTAACCGTCGGCGTTGAGGACGGCACTGGCCATTTCCGCCGGCGCATAGGCCTGTTTGTACAGACTGTGCGGCGGGGCGAGCAGCAGTTTCCGCAATATCAGTGTCGGGCCGGCGTAGGCAGCCAATCGGCACATAGTTCCAGGGTTCCAGGTGTAAAACCGGTGGCGGCACCGGCACGATAGCTTTCAACTCATTCAAGCTTAGCCTAGCATGGAGACATGAACGGCCAAACCCCTCTCGATATTCAGGCTATCGGTGTATCCGGACTCGCGCTGGACAGCCGCAGCGGCTGGTTCAGCGGCGTAAGACGGCTGCCGTCACCCAACTGCGACGCCCGACCGCCGGTCAGCGATATCGAGCTGCTGGTGGTGCACGGCATCAGTCTGCCGCCGGGCGAGTTCGGTGGTGACGGAATCGATCGGCTGTTCACCAATACACTGGATCCCGAGGCGCATCCCTACTACCGGGAAATCGCCGCATTGCGCGTATCCTCACACCTGCTTATCCGGCGTACGGGTGCAGTCACCCAATATGTATCGCTGCACGACCGCGCGTGGCACGCCGGTCCGTCGTGTTTTCAGGGGCGCGGGGCCTGCAATGATTTTTCCGTCGGTGTCGAACTCGAGGGTTGCGACGATGTGCCTTACACTGTTGACCAGTACCAGGTGCTGGCGACAGTGACGCGATTGCTGCAACAGCATTACCCCGCGCTGGGTGCGAATCATATCGTCGGCCACAGCGATATTGCGCCGGACCGTAAGACCGACCCGGGCCCGGCCTTCGACTGGACTTGCTACCGGACCTTGCTG
>CAZFUS010000042.1:0-20815 GCA_964522485.1 uncultured Enterobacteriaceae bacterium
ATCCGAACAGGCTGTCCATTGCAAATTCGAAGATTTCCCATAGCGCACCCATGCCAACGGCGAACATGAAGGCGAACAGCGCGACAAACCCCGGCTTCATATGCAGTCCGATCTCCTCCTTTTCATTGAGAACGTAGACCAGCAGGAAGCCCAGTATGCCCAGGATAAAACCCGAGGCCGTATGCAGCAGCGCATCCCACCACCAGAAGCGTGTGTAGTAGCCATGTACCTCGCCAAGAAACAGCGATGAAAATATCAGAATCACTGTGAGCGCCTCGAACTCGGGAGGGATATAGACCTGGAAGCGACGGCCCAGCAAAAAAGGCAACAAAGTGACTATCATGATCACTGAGACGGCCAATGCGTTCAGCCATTGACCCTCCCATAAAGCCAGGCCGACGCCGAGTAGCAGAATACACTGCAACACCAGTCGTATCCGGCCGGCAAGAGTTCGCGGCATGGCAAGCAGCTCCGCTTTCATCTGCCGGCCGGTTGTCCGCTTAAGCTGTAGTTGCCGATAAAGCCCCGATCCTGCCTGTCCGGGAGTGGTCGGTAGCGCGAGCGTAGAAACATCTGTTCTTCAATAGCAGTTATCCGATTGCGGGGATCGTAGCGTAGCAGTCGGAAGTTTGTCCGAAAACCGGATGCGCTCCGCGTATGGCAGACACCGGGTTGCGGGCGCTGCGGAACTGGATGACAGATTTGCTGGCCGACCGGATAAAAGAGGCCCGGAACCACTCATTCAGGGGGGAGGAGGGCGAGAGTGGCCCCGGGCCCAGCCACAAACAAAACATCAGGGAGGTACAAATTGATGTCTCGTGATTAGCAGTTTAATTCATGTCATGGTGTCCGGATGTGAAGCGCCTCACACTATTATCAGTATAGCTTTGAAATGAGAACTTCGTCACAGAATTCAGGCGTTGTTGGTGGCAGTGAAGAGGTCGCTGCCTTTACCCGTGGCATCCTCATCTTCGGATCGCTCCGGAGAGTAGCTCAACCCGGAATTTTCCGGTGCGATGAGTCCGACAATCTTCCAGCCGGCGCCCGGTTCGAGTTCCTTACCACCGATCATAACGTGCATTTTCCCGCTGTCATCAAGTGCGAACAGCGGAATACAACGATCGTGGTATTTTTCCAGGTAGGTCTCGAATCCGAATGATTCGGTCAGTTGTGTGGTACGCAGCTCAGCGCCACTGCGCAGCCATCCCGCCAGCATGGCATGGGTGACTTCCTCGCCGAACAGGGGATGGCCGCGATGACGGTTGGAAATATTGTGTTTATCCGCACCAACCTGCTCACGCGAGATCTGCAGATAATAAAGCTGATCGGTACCGAATTCCGAGCGGAAACGCATTGTGGCGAGTGTGTCGAAGTTGGCACGTCCAGACATGGCCAGCATGTTGCCGATACCGACCAGATCGAGATGGGTATCGGCATGTTCTGAAATGGGGTTGCCATAATAAACCGGCAGTTCCTCCATGCGGGCTGTCCGTATATTCTCCCAGTTACTATCAGTGAGCAGGACCTTGAAATCCATATCCTTGAGCGCTTTGCCGATCGCCCGTGCCACATTGCCGGCTCCGATAATCAGGAAGCCCCTGGGTTCCGGTTCGGCGACCTTGAGCAACTTGGCCAGTGGAGCGGCGGTTGCGCTTTGAATAACGACCGTGCCAATAATGACCGCAAAAGTCAGCGGCACGAGCAGCTCCGCGCCCTCGTAGCCGATTTCCTCCAGACGCAGGGCAAACACAGCAGCAACGGCGGCGGCGACGATGCCGCGCGGGCCGATCCAGGCGATCAGGGTACGTTCGCGCCAGTTCAGGTCTGAGCCCAGCGCACTGAGCCCGACTGCCAGCGGTCGCGCGACGAACATGATAATCGCCAGCACGCCGAGTGCCGCCCAGCCGACGTTGATGAACTGATACAGTTCGACGCGGGCGGCAAGGATAACGAACAGCGCGGAGATTAGTAGCAGACTGAGGGTTTCCTTGAAGTTCAGGATATCCTCGATATCCAGATCGCGCGTATTCGCCAGTACCATGCCCATGACCGTGACAGCGAGCAGACCGGATTCATGCTGGATCAGATCGGAAAGCGTGAACGCGCCGATCACCAGGATCAGTACGAACATGTTGCGCATGAATTCCGGGATCAGGTGCCGGCGCAGGATAAAGCCGGTAATAACCGCAGCTGCCAGGCCGGTGAGGGAGCCGACGCCGATGGTTTTGAGAAAAACCAGCAGAACGCTGGTGAGAGCGTCCGAAGTCTCGCCGGACAGAATAAAGTTGAACATCAGTACTGCAAGCAGGGCGCCCAGCGGGTCGATTGCGATGCCCTCCCAGCGCAGCACATTGGCAATCTTGGCGTTCGGGCGGACACTGCGCAGCATGGGTACAATGACGGTGGGCCCGGTCACGACCACGATGGCTCCGAATAGCGCCGCAAGCTCCGGCGGCAAACCCAGTAGATAATATGCTGCAAGCCCGCTGACCAGCCAGGTGACAGCTGCGCCGAGGGTGATCAGATTGCGCACAACCTTGGCCAGGCCGCGGATCTCCCGCAGTTTCAGCGTCATGCTGCCCTCGAACAGGATGATCGCCACCGCCAGGGAAATGAACGGGAACAAAAGCTCGCCGAACAGAACATCCGGATTGAGATGACCGCTGATGGGACCGGCTATCAGACCGGCCAGCAGCAGGTAGAGAATGGCGGGCAGGCGGGTCTTCCAGGCCAGCCACTGACACACCAGACCGATGGCACCGATGATTGCAAACGCAAGCAGTGGATGATCGCTCATGCAGTTTTCTTAGGTTCCAGCGCTGCCGGCTGCGGGTCGGCGACGCAGGTGAACGTCGCGCCGGCTGTGATCCTGGCGTGCGCCCTTCAGCATTTCCAGCGTCAGTTGCCGCAGTGTCTGATGATTCTCACGCGTCAGCAGCGAGAAAATAACCACCACTTCACCGACTGCGAGTCCGCCCTGCGTTAAATCGGTATACTCTTCCGGACCGGCATCCTTGTCCGTCAGGTCAAACACGTAGCCCTCGCCGGTCCGTCCGCTGATGGCCTCAAGTTCCAGTGTGTCCTGATCCGCCTGGGACAGGACAGACTGGCCGACTCCCTCAATAAAGCCACGCAGTGCCTCGGGATGCGTCAGGTCAGTCAACGGATCATTGCTCCACAAAACAGCGACTGATAAATGAAATGTCGCGGGCTGTCCCTTGAGGGGATAAAAAAAGACCACAGGAAAGCTTTCGTCCTGGGGCTCATAAAATGTCGCCTGCCATTCGGTCGGGACATCCATGATGAGGCGGCCGTGTCCAGGGATAGTGTAGGTTTCGCGGCCGGTGTGGCTGTCGGCGGCTACGGACCCTGTCAGCAGCAGGCCGATTGTGAGGAGCAGCAGTCGTGGCTGTGTCATTATCGGGCGTATCATGCGTTAGACGGGTGCTGATTGCGAAGGAGTAGGGTTATTCCCTGACGGGACATGGCGGCAAGACCATGCGGATGAATGCAACTTCGCCATAGGCGCGCGCGACATATTCGCGCTGAATGGCATAGGCTTCGCGTTCCCGGCGGACATGGTCACTGCAATCGGTATTATTGAATTTCCCGCTTTTATCCTGCAGGTAATGCACGAATTCATGCACCAGCAGGCTGTTGACAAATTTATCCTCACGGCCACGGAGGCGGTCGTCGATGTATACAATGCCAGCGTGATTGTACCAGCCCAGAGTGCGGCACTTTTCGCTTTGACAGACCTGTTCGATAAAAAAGCTGCTCGGCCGGTATTCGACCGCGGGTGGTGTGTCCGGCATCGGATAGCTGGACAGTTGCACCGCCCAGCCCAGCAGAAGAGCGATAGTTTTCTCCGTGATCATCAAGCCCCACGACCCCGCTTCGACGGACTGTCGGCAAGTCAGTCCCTGTTAGTGCACTGCAACGTATGCGATAATTCATTAGCAGAATACCACGCCGGTGTTACCGGCTTCAGGACAAGTTCCAGAGAGTCAGAGCAACTTATGTCAATACATTTCGGCCCCCAGTCCAGGCGTTACAGCGTTGGGGTCAAAATCGGTTCCGTCCAGGTCGGTGGCGGTGTCCCCATCGTTGTCCAGTCCATGACCAACACCGATACCGCTGACACGGTGGCAACCACCCGGCAGGTCCAGCAACTGGCCGCCGCCGGTTCCGAATTGGTACGCATAACGGTCAACACTGAGGCCGCGGCGGCGGCGGTGCCCCGCATCCGCGAACAACTGGACGCCATTGGCTGCCGGGTCCCCCTAATCGGGGACTTTCATTACAATGGCCACTTACTGCTGACCAAGTATCCCGGCTGCGCCGAGGCCCTGGCGAAGTACCGCATCAATCCCGGCAATGTTGGTTTTGGCCGTAAGAAGGACAGCCAGTTCGGAACCATGATTGAGAAAGCCATCGAGTATGACAAACCGGTGCGCATCGGTGTGAACTGGGGCAGCCTGGATCAGGAACTGCTGGCCAGACTGATGGATAAGAATGCCGAACTGCCGCAGCCGCGTGAAGCCGAGGAGGTCATGCGTGAGGCACTGGTGGTCTCGGCTGTCAGTAATGCCGAAAAGGCGGAAGAAATAGGATTGGCACGCGATCGCATTGTCCTGTCCTGCAAGGTCAGCGGTGTGCAGCAGTTGATCGCCGTCTACCGCGATCTGGCCAAGCGCTGCGATTACGCGTTGCATCTGGGTCTGACTGAGGCCGGCATGGGGTCCAAGGGTATTGTTGCCTCGACGGCCGCCATGGGTCTGCTGCTCCAGGAAGGCATTGGCGACACCATTCGGGTATCACTGACACCGGAACCGGGTGGTGATCGTGCCAATGAAGTGATTGTTGCCCAGGAAATTCTGCAGACCATGGGCTTGCGTTCATTTACGCCGCTGGTAACGGCCTGTCCGGGCTGCGGACGCACAACCAGCACCTATTTCCAGGAGCTGGCTGACAGTATTCAGGCGTACGTGCGCAGCCAGATGCCTATCTGGCGCGAGCACTATGAAGGGGTCGAAGATATGAATCTGGCTGTGATGGGTTGTGTAGTCAACGGTCCCGGCGAGAGCAAACACGCGGATATCGGCATAAGCCTGCCGGGCACGGGTGAGGCGCCGGTGGCGCCGGTATTTATCGATGGCAAGAAGGCCATGACTCTGCGCGGCGAGCGGATTGCCGAAGAATTCCAGCAAATCGTCGATGATTACGTCGCCCGCCGTTATGGCCGCAAGGCTTCATAACCTTCTGATTATAAAAGCTTCTGTTTGACCCGAACGGAACCATCGAATTTTGCGATGGTCAGACATCGGGTATTTGGCGCAATATGGGTATAGGGACGAGTCATATTGTCAGGAATACAACAGAGCGGGAAAATGGGACAGGAACTGCTCCGTATGGAGTTGATGCCGTATTAAACAGAAACTTACTTGATATTGCCTGACTTGTACCTGTCATATAGCGTGCTAAGCTAGAATAAGGATTAAGGGTGTCGGTTACCAGTAAGCGCGGATTCAAGTTTAAGGTGAAATAAAGCAGATTTTTTGTCGCCAAAGCAGGTTTTGATCGTCTGAATAGGCGTTTATAATCAGGCTATTTAGGCAGACGCCATGCTGTACTACAGCTTCGGCTGGGGAAGTACCGCTTTGGTTCATCATCCAAAAAAAGGAAAGGTGCTCTTGATATGAACAACAATTTCGCAAAGACAGTTTTGCTCGGCTTCGCTGCCTTATTATTATCAGTTGGCGGTTCAGCGTATGCCGATGACATGGGTTACTTGAACTCAGCCGGCGGTGTCGTGAAAAGTGGCTTCGACTTATGCTGGCACACTAGTGCCTGGACTCCCGAGAAGCAAACCGTGGAGTGCGGCGCTGAACCGGAACCGGAACCCGAGCCCGAACCACCGGCACCGGAGCCCGAGCCGGAACCTGAGCCCGAACCGGAGCCGCAGGCCCAGACAGTCTCGTTCTCAGCGGATACGCTGTTCGAGTTCGACAAGGCCGTTCTCAGGCCCGGCGGCGAGCGGGAACTCGACAATTTCGTCACTAAGCTCAACGGCGTCGATTACGATACCGTCAAGGTGATCGGACATACTGATCGTATCGGATCCGAAGCCTATAACATGGACCTCTCGAAGCGTCGTGCCGAATCGGTCGAGAGCTACCTGGTGACGAGAGGTGTGCCGGACCACAAGATCTCGTCCGAAGGCAGGGGTGAGTCGGAACCAGTCACCACTGAAGCGGAGTGCAGCGGCAAGAAGCTGATCCCCTGCTATCAGCCCGACCGTCGTGTGGAAGTTGAAGTCACCGGACAGAAACTTCCGTAACGGATTGTCTTAATACAAGCAGTCTTGGAAAGCCCTGCCACAAGGCAGGGCTTTTTTTTAAATGCCTGATGGATAGGGGGTGCCTTAGGAGACTTGGCAACCTGATGCCGGCGGGGATTTGCTTTGCAATCCGTGCTGCGCATTGCCGGGCATTGGGAACCGGGAAGTCAGGCTTATGTACCGCAAATATGCGATATGTGTCGTATTACCCGACGTTGCCTCATTTGTGCCTGTAAGCTATTGTGCCCAGCTGGCATAAAAATAAAAACAACCGGTTATATCAGCGCCATTCGGATCCGTAATGAAATTAAAGCAGATTTCTGATCATCTGAGTGGGCATTTATAATTCATCATCCTCAGGCTGAGCGCAATGCTGTACCGAGATGCCGGCTGTGTGATTGCTGTATTGGTTTATCTTCACAAAAGGAAAGGTGCTTTTCATATGAATAAAAATATTGCAAAGACAGTTTTATTCGGCTTCGCTGCATTAGTATTGTCGGTTGCCGGTTCGGCGTTTGCCGATGACATGGGCTACTTGAATTCTTCCGGTGGCATCGTGAAAAGTGGTTTCGGGGAATGCTGGCGCACCAGTGGCTGGGCTCCCGAGGATAAAACCATGGACTGTGGTGCTGAACCGGAGCAGGAACCTGAACCTGAAACCGGCGTCCTGGATTCTGATGGCGATGGTGTGCCGGATAGCAAGGACTGGTGTGCAGGAACTCCCGCCGGAGTTGAGGTCGACGAAAAGGGTTGCCCGCTGGATTCTGATGGTGACGGTGTGCCGGATTATATGGACGAATGCCCGAATACACCTGCCAACACCCGGGTTGATGAAAAGGGTTGCCCACTGGAAGGCACCAGACTGTTTACACTTGAAGGCGTGCATTTCGCATTTGACAGCGACAAACTGCGCCCGGAAGCACAGTCGATCCTTGAAGAGGCCACGCAGGTTCTGCGTGATAACAGGGGCGTGACCGTGGCCATCATCGGTCATACTGATAGCACCGGTCCGGAGGCCTACAATCAGGGGCTGTCCGAACGCCGTGCCCAGTCGGTCTATGATTACATGGTATCCAACGGTATTGACAGTACCCGCCTGCGGGCCTACGGTCGTGGCGAGAGTGAGCCAGTTGCCAGCAACGAGACCAGGGCGGGCCGTGCCGAAAACCGCCGGGTCGAGTTTGTAGTCGAAAAATAAGACCTGGAGCAGTCTGACAAGAGACTGTACGAGCCGCCGGTGATTTCACCGGCGGCTTTTTTATGCGCTGACTTGGTTTGCTGTTGTTCTGAAATCAGTAAATGTAGTTTTTCAGGATGGCATCATAGGTGCCATCCGCCCGCATTGTCTTAATGGCACGGTTGAACTGTTGAACAATTTGTTCGTGATCAGCGCGCTTGCGGCTGACAGCGATATGCAGGTTGCGCGTTTCCAGCGGTTTTCGCAAAAAACGGAATCTGTCACGACTTTCGGGCAGATAATTATGTATTGCGTGTAAGGCGGTGAAGCGATCGGTTACAGCCAGATCGATTTCACCCTCCAGTAGCGCATTCAGATTCTGGACCACATCCGATCGGGGTATACGGGTCAGTTTGTTGTTGTTCAGAAAGTCAGCATCATAGGCATAATCGCGCAATGTACCGATCATCAGACTCTGCAGATCCTCAAGCTGGTTATATTCAATCAAATTGTCGGACAGCGTTATAAAGCGCAGATCGTTGACCAGGAATGGATCGCTGAAATGCAGACCCTTTGCACGCGTTTCGGTTTGCCAGACACCGACCACCAGGTCATAAACTCCCAGGCGCGTACCTTCCAGCGCCCGGCCGAGTTCCTCGACACGCAATTCTGTACCGTAGTCATAGCGCTTCAGTGCTTCGGTGACCAGCGCCATAGCCAGGCCGCGTCCCGGCAATTCGGGACTGATGTACGGTGGCCAGCGATCAGCTGTCACCCGCAGATTTTCAGCCTGTGCGTCGGGCACGGCGGGGAGTACGAGGATTCCCAGTAACAGCACTGTCGTTAGTGGCCGGTACACACCACGCAAGCGGAAAAAAAGGTTATCAGGTTGGGCAGCAGTATTACGAGTAGCATGCATCAGCATCTATCCAGTCATATTTATGCAACTATCTTATGGGCTGTTTACGAGGCGATCCAGCCATGTCTGCATGAACTGCGTAGGGTGTCGGTTCAGGCGAGATTGAGATCGAGATTACAGGTGTCGATCTCGCTGTGCTCGATCCATTCGATGATGTCATCCCACTGTTGCAGATCACTTTTGATCTGCGCACGTGGTTGGATTTCATGTACGCCGATGCCCTGTTGGGTGGCGTGGATGTATTGCTGGGTATCACGCAGCGCGCAGATCAGTGGAAACTGGATCTGCCTGAGAAAGCGTTTCAGGGCCTCAAAAATCAACGTATTCTGCCGAACTCGATTGGCGATAACCGCAACTCTGGCGCCGGAATCCCGAACTCTCGCGTCGAGCAGTAATTCACCTATGAAATTGGCTGCTGAGTGGATATCGGTGTCGGATGGCAGCACAGGTATAAGAATGTAATCCGTTTGCCTGACCATTTCCTGGAGTTCGTAACCGCGTATACCAGCTGGCGTATCGATGACGACACGCTCGGTGCCCGGCGGCAGCCGCATGTTGAAGCTGCGGGTGATCTGTGATGCCGGTATCGTGGCATTGATGCCGTGGATAGCGACCTTGTTTTTCGGACGCTGATTCAACCAGCGCAAGGAAGAACCCTGGGGATCGTGGTCGACGATCGCAGTGCGGTAACCATTCACAGCGTAATAGCTGGCGAGGTTGGTCGCGATCAGCGATTTGCCACACCCGCCCTTCCAGTTAAGCACAGCGATTCGACGAACATTCGCTGTCAAATTGGGAATGGAATACAGGCTCATAGCGTCATTTATTGCAGGTTTTGTTATAAAGACTGCTTAACCATATGATAATAAATAGCATGTTCTGTAACTTCGCGCAAAAAAACCTGTCTCGCGACCGCGCGGAGGCCCGGCTTGTGTGTCGGTGAACTGTCCGTTAAAGCCCCTTCGCGCCAGTTCGGCCTGTGGGATGGTAGTGCTGTCATCATTGGTATCGTGGTTGGTGCCGGCATTTATGAGACCTCGCCACAGATTGCGGCCAGTCTGCCGGGACCGGCCTGGCTGGTACCTGTCTGGATCGTCGGGGCGCTTATTTCCATGCTCGGTGCCCTGTGTTATGCCGAAATCGTCACTCGCCTGCCGCGTGCCGGTGGTGATTATGCTTATCTGACGGCGGCTTATGGCCCCCGGCTTGGATTCCTGTTTGCCTGGGCCGAGTTCTGGATCATGCGGCCGGCCCATATCGGCGCCATCGCGTTTATTTTTTCACATTACGCCAACGCGGTTAGCGGTTATGACAACCTGATCACACCTGCGGTAATGGCGGTGATTGGGCTGACCGGCGTGCATCTACTGGGCGTGCGGGGTGGCCGCTGGACCCAGAATCTGCTGGCGATGGTAAAACTGTTGTCGTTACTGGCGCTGGCCGCCGCCGGTCTGATCTGGGCAGAACCACCGGAGGAGGCCCCCGTACTGACTGCAGACGGTGACCTGGTACTGGCCATAATCCTTGTACTGTTCACTTATGGGGGCTGGAGCCATATTGCCTATATAGCAGTCGAAGTGCGCGAGCCGGAACGCAACATACTGCGATCGCTGTTGCTGGGTATCGGCAGTGTCGGCCTGATCTATGTGCTGGTCAATATGGCTTTCATGCATACGCTGGGTTTCAGCGGTATGGCGAATGCCGACTCAGTCGCAGCCGACATGCTGGGCCGGGTCATGGGCAGTACGGGGGCAACCGTGATCAGTCTGCTGATCTGCCTGTCCTGTCTGGGTAACATCAATGGCATGATTCTGACCGGTTCGCGCATTCTTTACGCTGTGGGTTGCGACTACCCCGGTTTTGCCTGGCTGGGCCGCTGGCATGGACGGCTGGATGCGCCGGTGGCGGCACTGCTTCTGCAGATGACAATCGCGGTGGCGCTGGTCGTATTACTGGGGGGCAGCGGCCGGGGATTCGAACGGCTGGTGATTTTCAGTACGCCTTTGTTCTGGGCGTTCTTTACCCTGGTAGCGCTGGCGTTGTTCGTTTTCCGGAGGCGCAGTTCCGCACCGGCAGGGTACCGGGCGCCATTGTATCCTGTTTTACCCGGCTTGTTTGTTCTGTTCTGCGCCGGGATGTTTGCTGTCAGCCTCGATTATGCCTGGGGTCGACAGACAGCCGAACTCGTCTGGGTGGGCATGGTATTACTGGCCGGTCTGGCGGTGTCACGCCGGTCGCATCGTGTCCGATGAGCCGATCTGATTATATGCACTCTGCGAACAACAGCAGAGGCAGGAACGTTTCTGTACTCAGCCCTGCCCGCTCACAATACGCCACTCGCCATTGCCCTGGCGGCAGGCGCGGCCGTGGATTTCCTCGAGGCGCCCGTCATCCAGAACAGTTTCCATTACATAATCGCGACAGTAACGGCCATCAATCTGCCGGGTGTTGTACGGCGTCAGGACATAGTCCCGATCGTAATGTGGGTCGTGCCAGCGTACCGTCTGACGATCCGGTGCATACTCGAAGGCGTTGCCGGCACAGTGGCGATCCGCTTCATCCATGGAGCGACCGATGATGCTGCCGATGATAACGCCGATGACCGCACCGGCTGCGGTGCCGACCACTCCGCCATCATCGACTTCGTGTCCGATGATGCCACCGGCGGTGCCACCGACCACGGCACCAATAGCCTCGCGGTTGCAGCGCCCTTCCATCACGCCGTAGTAATGATCGTGGGAGTGACCGTAGTGACGATGTTCCTGTTTGGCACGGTAACCATGCGCCGGTGCCCACGGCGGTGGCGCAGCGGCGATGTCAGCCAGCATGATCGCCGTTATGAACAGGCTCATGAGTGTTATCGGGAGGCGACACCGGTTTTTCGAAGGGCTGTGCATGACACTATCTCATGTAGGGGACGCTGGCTAATTGTAATATCTATGATATGGATAATGCTGGCCTTATTGCAGAATTCTGCATAAATCGTGAGCCTGGTCACATAGCTTGCCCTATACAGGCCGGCGCGGCACACGAATTGACAATGAATCCATTTATTTACACATTTTTCAGGTAATTTCACGTCCCTAGGTTACCTAAATTCTTAAAATTCCCATGTCACCAGCCGTCGTAAATGACTGGCCAAGGGTCAGTTTCGGCAGATTTCAGGGACCATTTGATGCAAAAGGCTTTGACTCGATTTTTATTTGCGCTGGTGCTGATACTGTTCGGCTACCTGAGCTGGTTGTGGTTGTCGCCGCAAGAAGAGTCACCGCCCGGCCTGATTCAGACAGATGCCCAGACTGCAGCGGTCGCTGTGGAGATTGCCGCGATCGAACAGGCGAATATCCAGGATCGGCGCCGGTTTACCGGCACGCTCTATGCCGAAGCTCAGTTTGAGGTGGCGCCGCGCATCGGCGGCAAACTGGAAAGTCTTCTGGTCGACATCGGTGATCAGGTGGAAAAAGGCGAACTGGTGGCGCGGCTTGATGATGCCGAATACCAGCAGCAGGTGCTCGAAGCCCGCGCCGCGGTCCAAGTGGCCAAAGCGACCCTGGCTGAAGCCCGCAGTAGTCTTGATGCCAAACAGAAGGAACTGCAGCGTACCCAGCAGTTGCGGGAACAGAGGATTGCTTCGGAATCCGAACTTGACACCGTTCAGGCCGAAGCGGTGGCCCAGCGCGCCCGGGTCAGCCTTGCCGAAGCCCAGGTCAGTCAGGCCGAAGCAGCATTACGTGCCGCCGAAGTACGCTTGTCCTATACCACCATCAGCGCCGACTGGGATAATGGCGATCAGCAGCGTGTGGTTGGTGAGCGGTTTGTCGATGAAGGCACTACCATCTCTGCGAATTCTCCAATTGTTTCCGTTCTCGATATCAGACAGTTGACGGCTGTTATTTATGTCACCGAACGAGACTATCCGCAGCTCAACATCGGTCAGCCTGTGACAATCATCGCCGATGCTTATCCAAACGTGTCATTTGAAGGCGAAATAAGGCGAATTGCGCCGATGTTTCGCGAAGCCTCACGCCAGGCGCGTATTGAAATACGCATCCCCAATTTGCAGCGAATGCTGAAGCCCGGCATGTTCGTCAGTGCCCAGATTGAGCTGGAAAATAAGACTGAAGCAACCGTGGTACCTTTCGACGCACTGGTTGAACGTAACGATGAACCGGGCGTGTTCGTTGTTGATCGCGAGACGTTAAAAGCACATTTTGTATCGGTAGAAATCGGAATTTCCGAAGGCGAGAAAATAGAAATCGTTGAGCCAGAATTGGTCGGCGAGGTTGTCACGCTGGGTCAGCATCTTCTGAACGATGGCAGCAAAATTGTTATTTCCGATGAAGATAAACCGTCGTCTGAAGCGACTACTCCCGACGCCTGATTTGAATATTTTGGCCAGCTTATCTGAGCGCTTATAAGTTATGAATCCTGCCCGCTTTACGGTTGCCCGGCCGGTCTTCACGATCATGGTGACGCTTATCGCCCTGACGCTGGGTGTGGTTGCGCTGCAAAGACTGCCGATCGATCTTATGCCGAACGTCACCTATCCGACGCTGAGTATTATCGCTGAATACAGCAATGTCGGTCCGGAAGAAATGGAATTACTGGTGACACGGCCGCTGGAAGAAGCGGTTGTCGCGGTGCCGGGTGTCGAAGAGATTTCATCTGAATCCGGCGAAGGTATCAGCAATGTGCGAGTGTCTTTTACCTGGGGTACTGATCTTGACGTTGCAACCAACGATATTCGTGATCGCCTGGATAAGATCATGGATGAATTTCCGAATGATATGCAACGGCCGCGAATCCGTAAGTACGACATTGCGGATTTCCCCATTCTTCTGATCGGTATTTCCAGTCGCCTGGATCCCATAAAACAGCGGCAACTTGTCGATGAACAGATATCCTATCGGCTGGAACGTATTCCGGGTGTGGCCGCCGTCGATATCTGGGGCGGGCTTGAGCGCGAGATACACGTCGAACTCAAGGATAATAAGGTCGAATCACTCGGCTTATCGCTGGAAGATATCCGGATTGCAATTCAAAACGCCAATATTGTGGTACCAGCCGGCATCATCGAACGCGGACGCTTCGATCTGTCATTGAGAATTCCCGGCGAATACAGTCGACTCGATGAAATCCGCGATACGGTAATTTCGACTCAGGGCGGTGTGCCGATCTATCTGCATCAGGTTGCCGATATTGCAGACAGTCACGCCAAGCTGGATCGTGTTATCCGCATTAATGACGCGCCTGGTATACGGCTGGCTATCAACAAACAGTCCGGCAGCAATACGGTACAGGTTGCCGAGGCGGTCAAGCGCGAAATGCGGCGTCTGCGCAGTGACTATCCACAGCTTACTATCGTGCCGGTCATGGACACGTCAGCTTATATTCAGAGGTCAATTAGTAATGTCACCAACTCAATCTATTTTGGCGGCATACTGGCGATACTGGTGCTGTTGTTTTTTCTGCGCGACTTTCGCTCAACCCTGATAGTAGCGACATCGATTCCGATATCAATCATCACCACTTTCGTATTGATTTATTTTGGTGGCCTTACGCTGAATATGATGACCCTGGGTGGGCTGGCGCTGGGTGTCGGCATGATGGTTGATAACGCCATTGTCGTTGTTGAAAACATTACCCGAATGCGGCAGAAAAAAGACTATTCACCGCCGCTGGCTGCCATTGAGGGAACTGGTCGTGTTACTGCACCGGTCATCGCCAGTACGCTGACTACACTGGTTATTTTTCTGCCAATGCTGTTTACCCAGGATATGGCAGGCATACTGTTCCGTGAGATAGGTTATGTAGTAGGGTTCGCGCTTGTTTGTTCTCTGGCTGTATCGTTAACACTGATACCAATGCTGGTGGCGAGAGTTATTCGCGTCCAGTCCGGACAGGGTGAAACAACAGACGATAATCAGAACTGGCTGCAGAAATCCTGTGCCGCGCTGTTTGAAAAGGTGGAACATGCTTACGATCGCCTGTTGGGAACTGCTCTACAGGCGCGGGCAGCGACGCTGCTGTTGACAGTGGCATTGTTACTCGCGAGTTTGATTTTATTACCGTATATCGGCGGCGCTTATATGCCGGAAACAGATGAAGGCGAGGTTCGTATTGAGGTGGAGATGGAAGCCGGTACACGGCTTGATGTGCTGAACGAACGCTCGCTACTGGTCGAGTCGATTCTTCGGAAGGAGGTTCCGGAGGCTCTGGCTATGGTGGCTGATGTTGGCGGCAGTTCCTATCGCGGCAAGCCCAGCGAGGCCGAGATCGAGTTGAGTCTGGTGCCGAGCAGTGAACGTGATCGCACCAGTCAGGAAATCGCCGCTGATCTACGCCAGAAGCTGAAAGGTATTGCAGGTGTAACCATACGTACACGCGCCGGGCAGGGGTTTTTTATGCTGCGGCGGATTGCCGGCGGCGAGGCGGATAATCTTGAGATTGAAATTCGCGGCTACAATCTTGATACACTTGACCAGCTTGGCAATGTTATTCGTGAGCGCATTGAGTCGATCGATGGTATTACCGATGTACGTTTAAGCCGCGAGGACCTGGAACCGCAGACCATCTTCCGGGTAAACCGCGAACGTGCCGCCGATCTGGGTGTTTCAATGGAGCAGATCGCGCGTACGGTTGAAACTGCTATTGCTGGCCGTATCACTGGTCAGTATCGCGGTGATACCGGTAACGAATACGCTATTTTGGTAAAACTCCAGAACGCCGAACAAAAGAGCCTCGATGATATTTTGAACCTGACGCTCCTGAATGATGACGGTGACCAGGTTGTGCTGCGCAACGTGGTTACGATAGAGTCGAGCGAACGGCCGGTTGAGATCGACCGTAAGGATCAGCAGCGTGTGGTAGATGTTGATGCAAACGTGACTGGACGGGATCTGAATTCCGTCGTCGAAGATGTCCGTGAAGTATTGCGAAAAATTCCGACACCAGACGATACTGAAGTACTTATCGGCGGTGATTACGAAGAACAGCAAGAGGCATTCAGGGAGCTGCTGTTGAATTTCTTTCTTGCCATTATCCTGGTCTATATGGTTATGGCCTGTCTGTATGAATCTTTGATTGATCCGCTGATTGTCATGATGTGTGTGCCATTGGCTTTGATTGGTGTATTGCTGGCACTGTTTATTACCGGCACTACGTTTAATGTGCAGTCGTTCATTGGCTGTATCATGCTGATAGGAATTGTGGTCAACAACGCGATTCTTATCGTCGACCATGCTGCTAATCTGCAGCGAAGTGGTAACCATAACGTGCTGGATATTGTGCGAGCTGCCGGACGTGACCGGTTACGCCCGGTACTGATGACGTCACTGACCACTATTCTGGCACTCATACCGTTGGCACTTGGTGTGGGTGAAGGCAGTGAAACCCAGGCGCCGTTAGCCCGGGTCGTTATTGGCGGCCTGCTGAGCGCCACACTTATCACACTGATTGTTATTCCCGTGGTGTATTCACTGATTCATCGTAAAGGCCGGCGTGCGATCGATGATCTGGATGAAGCCGCGGCTCAGTTATGAAAATTATCTCCATTTTTCTAGGATTGATTCCTGCGACATGCGCAGCGTTGTTGCTGGTTCCCCTGAATACACTGGCCGCTGGACCGTCTGGCAGCGCCGCTGCCGAACGTCTCGGAACGACGCCGACAGACCCGGACACGGCGCCGGCGTACGACGGCTCGCTGGACGCGCTCGGCACAGGTACGGGCTTTAGTATGGACGATGAACTGCGGCGACTGGGGCTTAAGCCGGTCACACCGGCAGCCGATCCGTTGACTATGGATAAAGATGCCATGCAGCTGTCGATAGAACAGGCTGTGATCATGGGTTTGGAAAACAATCGCGGTTTGCTGGTTCAACAGCTCAATCCGGTTATTAATGCCAGCTTCGAGCAAATCGAGCGTGCCGTCTTTGACCCGGTGGTGTTTGCCGAGGCGAATTACAATAAGGAGGCGATACAGGAGGCTGACCGCGCCACTCAGCAGAATTTCGCGGTGACAGGTTTTAGTTCAACCATGAGTGCCGGCATTCTGCAAAGCCTGCCGACCGGCACCGATATTGAACTCAGTATCAGCCAGAGCCGTACTGACAGTGATCGCACGCAGCGGCAGTATGGTACACGGACAGGACTTACTCTGACACAGGCGCTGCTGCGTGGCGCCAGTATCGAGGCCAACCTGGCCTTTGTTCGGCAGGCTGAAGTTGACACGTTACTATCGGTGTATGAATTGCATGGTTACACGGAAACCCTGGTGGCGGATATTGAAGCGACCTACTGGGACTACGTACTAGCACAGCGGCAGATTGAAATATTCAACAAGGCGCTGGAAGTAGCTGAACAACAGCTCAATGAGACCGAACAACGGATCAGAGTCGGTCAGTTGCCGGAAACCGAGGAGGCGTCGGCACGAGCCGAAGTGGCCCTGCGCCAGCAGGACCTGATCGACGCACGCAGTGAACTCGAAAAGACCCGTATACGTCTGCTGCAGCTTGTCAACCCGCAGACCGAGACAGGTTGGCAACAGGCCATCGCAACTACGGTTGATCCGCAGATTGCCGAGGTGCCGCTCGATAGCCCTGAAACGCGGCTGGCGCTGGCGCTGCGCATGCGTCCGGAACTCAATCAGGCACGTCTGAATATCGAACGCGGCCGTCTTGAAGTCGTGCGTACCAAAAACGGTCTGCTGCCGCAGCTTGATGTCATTCTTACGCTGGGGAAATCAAGCTTCTCCTCCAGCTTCAATGATTCATTCAGCAATTTTGATGGTCCCTCATTCGATGTTGGTGCTGGCTTGAGTTTTGAGTTTCCGGTTCGCAATCGTGCTGCCAAGGCACGTTACAGGAGTGCGCTGGCCACGCGTGATCAGGCTGAACTCAGTCTGAGGAATCTGGCTCAGCTGATCTCGCTGGACATTCGTACGGCCTATGTTGAGGTCCAGCGTACACGCGAGCAGATCGCCGCAAGTCAGGCGACCAGCCATCTGCAGGAAGAGGTGCTCAGAACCGAGCAGGCGCGGTTTCGGGTCGGTAACTCGACATCTTTTGACGTAGCGCTGGCGCAACGTGATTTTATCGAAAGCCAGATTGGTGAAATAGAAGCCAAGGTCGCCTATCGTAAAGCCCTGATTGAGCTGTACCGTCTGGAGGGATCACTGCTTGAACGGCGCGGCATAGACCTGCCCGGTAGCAATATGGTGAACGTTTCTGCCCGCTGATTTGTCGCTAAAGCAAAGGTGCCGCGCTCTCGCAGCAGGCGGTTCACCTCTATGACCCGAATAGTATCTTCTATCCCATTCTGTCGTATGATAGTCAGAATTATCTTTATACCAATCAGCGGGCAAACAGATGGAAGATACATTTGTACAGAGTATAAAGCTGGCGATTGTCGCCACGACAGGTCTATCCAAGGATGCATTGCACATATATATCGGTATGGCAGTTCTTTTCGCCACAGCAGCAATCCTGCGCAAGCCGCTACGCTCACATGCACCATGGCTGGTTGTTCTGTTTATTGCACTGTTGGGCGAGTTGATTGATATCATTGATGAGATTATTCATATTGGCTACTGGGATTGGGCAATCAGTGCGCATGATATTGCCAATACTCTGTTCTGGCCTACGGTAATATACCTGTTCGTGCGTCATGTCAGTTTTTTCTGGGCTGCACATGAACCATGACGAAAATTCTGGATAAGAGAAGGAGCTGCAGCGTACGTACGTTCCGGAGAATGTTTACCCCTGGTACAGGCTTTTTGTATAGTCGCTGTCCAGTAGCGACCAGGGATTAGCACGCTTTCACTATTTAACTGGTTCAGAGACTTGTCTTTGCTAAAATATTTCAATATTATTTGAAATAATGAAACGTCTGACAGCCATCAACGCCTTCGCCGCGCTCGCGCATGACGTGCGTCTGGGCATCTTTCAGCGACTGGTGGAAGCCGGTCCGGAAGGCATGGCTGCCGGGCAGATCGCCGGTAAACTGCGAATCAGTCCATCCAGCCTGACCTTTCATATCGCTCACCTGGAACGGGCCGGTCTGGTTCGCTCCCACCGCGAGGGCCGTTCTATTATCTATTCCGCCGATTTCGGTGCCATGGGCAATCTGGTCGATTTTCTGACGGATAAATGCTGCGGCGGTCATCCCGAAGTCTGCCGTAATCTCGTCAGGGATCAGCGCAGGGTTTCCTGAGTGACGCATAAAGTTCTGTTTCTCTGTACCGGCAATGCCTGCCGCAGTCAGATGGCAGAAGGCTGGGCCAGATACTTGCATGGTGACTCGATTGAAGCCCGGTCGGCCGGTGTCGCACCACATGGCCTCGACCCACGCGCGATTAAAGTGATGCGCGAGACCGGTGTTGATATCAGTGAGCATACATCCAAGCATATCGACACATTCCTTGATATGCCTTTTGACCTGGTTGTTACCGTCTGCGATAACGCCGCAGAGTCCTGTCCTGTCTTTCCGGGCGGAACACGAATGCTCCACCGGGGTTTTGAAGATCCGCCGCGCCTGGCGAAGTCCGCTGCGACAGAAGAGGAAGCATTGGCACATTACCGCCGGATCCGCGATGAAATCCGCGCTTTCATAGAGCAACTTCCGGATCAGATGAAACAGGAACACGTGAGTTGAGTAAAACAATCAGCCGGCGCATGGGTTTTCTGGATCGTTACCTTACGCTGTGGATTTTCATGGCGATGTTCGCAGGTGTGCTGCTGGGCAGATTCATATCCGGCATGCCTGCATTCATCGGCTGGTTTGAAATTGGCACGACTAATATCTTGATCGCCTTCGGTCTGATCCTGATGATGTATCCGCCGCTGGCGCGAGTGCGTTACGAGGCGATGGGCGAGGTTTTTCGCGATCGAAAAGTACTGCTGCTGTCGCTGGTGCAGAACTGGCTGATCGGCCCGGTACTGATGTTTGTTCTCGCCATCATCTTTCTGCGCGATTACCCGGAATACATGACCGGCCTGATCCTGGTAGGCATTGCCCGTTGCATAGCCATGGTTCTGGTCTGGAATCAGCTCGCCCGCGGCAGCAGTGAATATGCTGCCGGCCTGGTCGCGATGAACAGCCTGTTCCAGATCATTACCTACGGTTTTTATGCCTGGTTATTTATTACTGTCGCGCCACAGTGGTTTGGACTTGCGGGTCAGATCGTCGATGTCAGCGTCTGGCAGGTGATCGAAAGCGTATTGATCTATCTCGGTATTCCGTTTGCCGCCGGTTACTTCGGCCGGCGCTGGTTAATCCGGAACAAGGGGAGTGACTGGTATGAAAAGGTTTACATCCCGCGGATAGGTCCGATGACACTGGTGGCGTTGTTATTCACTATTGTTGTCATGTTCAGTCTCAAGGGTGATGCTATTGTCGAGATTCCAGTTGATGTTGTGCGTATCGCGATCCCGCTGGTGTTCTATTTTGTATTGATGTTCTTTATCAGCTTCATACTTGCCTGGTACGTCGGTGCTGACTACGAGCGCAGTACCTCACTGGCGTTTACGGCTTCCGGTAACAATTTTGAACTGGCTATTGCTGTGGCCATTGTCGTGTTCGGTATCGAGTCCGGCGTCGCTTTCGCGGCTGTTGTCGGCCCGCTGGTCGAAGTACCGGTCCTGATTCTGTTGGTCAATGCCGCATTCTGGTTGCGTGGACGGTTATATAAAGCAGCGCTACTGACAGGTTAACCATTTATACTAGTGACTTGAAGTTCAAATCGTTTAGTAGCTGTGGATAACTGGATTAGATGTGATATTTGCCACAAAACATATATCTTGTGGCTATTGATGTGATCGTGCAGATTTATATTCTGCCATCCGTCGTGGAACTTATCATGCAACCTGCGCACTAAAACTCTAAATTTTATCATCAGGCTTAAGTATTCGGACTTTTCTGGGTAAAATTCCTCCGTATTACAAGCAGTTAATCCCTTCTCGTAAACTCCGATTCATCAGGGGTTGAGGGCTTTATATGTCCGATGCTGATGAAATCAAACTCGAATTTTAATCTCATTAAATAAAATATGGAGATATGATGCGAATATTCATGAAGCGATGTTTTCTGGCGGGTATCAGTTTGTGCCTGTACAGTGCAATAGTTTCTGGCGATGACACATTCGGTTGGATCGAAAAGGCCACAATTGAGCCTTGGGATGTTGAGGTCAAAACCAAGCTGGACTCTGGTGCACTTACCTCATCAATGCACGCCGAGGATATAGAACACTTCGAACGCGATGATGAAGAGTGGGTACGTTTTACCATTGACCTGGAGGACGCGGATAGTGGTGAAAGGATAACTGAACGTATAGAGCGTCCACTGTTACGGGATTTGGCCGTTAGAGGTGCAGGAGGCAAAGATG
>CAZFUS010000043.1:0-20612 GCA_964522485.1 uncultured Enterobacteriaceae bacterium
GAACGGCCGCAGGCCGGCCCAAAACATGTCGGGCAATTTAATGTATGGCAGGCGGTCTATGAGGCATCGCGATATCCAACAACGGTGCAAGTATTCTCGGTGGATTGATGTTTTGTCATGATATTTCTGTTTGCTGATTTTATGGTGGTACGCTCTTTAGTTTTAATAATGATGGGTGTATTTCATCAATGTATTTTTGATTGAATTAATAAAAACGAAGCTTGAGCAGAAGAATAGTGACGCTGGCCTTCCGGCCCGCCTGTTATGCTGAACGTTAACCGTGTCTCAAGACAGATCTGATCTAACCAGAGTAGGAGCTTGCCTGTTCCGACCAGTTTACGCATGCAACGATTGGCATTTTGTAGATGTGGATACGAGATTGTCGCCATGAATGACCTGCAATGGTTTCATGCACAGATTGGTCAGTGCTGCGGGTTGGCCATTAGTCAAAAAGCCCCGGCCCAACCCAATGAGAGGATGAGCCGGGGCAAGGACAGCCTATAGCGGGGAGCCAATAGGCAGGACCACGCTACGCCATGGAGCGTATTCTGTATACGCGAGTGGTTACTAGCGGCAGGACTGAGTCAGCGCAGGGCTTTCGTTCCAGGGCTATTCACCCGCGCCCGCGTGAGAAGGGGTAGCCTTGAAAATGTCAGGGTCGGTCCAGGCTATTTGATAGCCCCTCTGTGGGAGTCTGTCCAGGCCTTCTCTACTACTGTAAGAATCAACGGCATGATGGAATGGAGTTACCCGTAAGCTGCTTGCATCCATAGTACCCAAGTACCCATCGGCGGTGATGAGGCAGGAATGATGCCTGCTGAAGGTCGCTGTAATGTAATAAGAACTTGTAACCACCTTCTCCATCCGGCATTGATAGTGTTATGAGGAGCTTGGGGCTCTTTCTGGGAATTGTCGTCAACCGGAAAAGTAACTGTCAGGACGAGATGGCGGCAGAATCATGAGCGTCGGGTCTATTACCATTACTTCTGCTGACTCTGAGCGCTGGGGGAGCGCTTGCGATCTCCGAGATATTCTTCCGTCAATTCCTCCGCGCTTACGGGGCGGCTGAAATAGTAGCCTTGGCCGAACTCGCAGTGCCGGTCAGCGAGTAACCGCGCCTGTTCTTTGGTTTCCACGCCTTCGGCTACAACAGTTTGTCCCAGTGCGTGGATCATGGCGATTATCGCCTCGACAATCGCCAGCGCTTCGGAGTTCCGTTCGATGTCCAGCAGGAACGAGCGGTCGATCTTGACCGAGTCGATGGGCAGCTGTCGCAGATAGCTGAGTGACGAATAGCCCGTACCGAAGTCATCGAGCGCGACCCGGACCCCCGTGGAGCGCAACTCATTGATAACCCAAATGGCTTCGTCCAGGTTGGATAGCAGAACGCCTTCGGTTATTTCCAGTTCCAGCGCCTGCGGCGGCGTCCCGGTTTCGGTCAATATTCGCTTCACGGTTTCTGCAAAATTACCGCCCCAGATCTGATGGGCCGACACGTTAACGGCGATATGTTCAATATGACTGCCCGGGCCGAAACCTTGCCTGAGTTGGTGGCAGGCCTGCCGCAGAACCCATTTACCGACAATATCGATAGCCCCAATCTCCTCGAGCAACGGGACGAAGTCGGCCGGTGAAACCAGACCCCGTTCGGCATGCTGCCATCGAATCAGCGCCTCCACTCCTTCCACGCGGCCATCGGTTAAACGAATCTGTGGCTGGTAGACAAGAAAAAAGTCATCATTGGCTACTGCCTGCCACAGTGCAGCTTCCATCTCGGTACGGTGGCGAATGGCCTCGTTTATACGCTGCTCAAAGAAAATGCAGCGACCACGTCCCAACTCCTTGGCCTTATACAGGGCGGCATCGGCGTTCTTCAGCAGCTGTTCTGCATTTGCACCGTCAGTCGGGTAGACAGCAATCCCGATACTTGCGCCCACGTGATATTAGCGGCCGTCTATGTGATAGGGCCGTGACATAGCATCAAGGACATGCTGTGAAACAGGTTCTGCATCCGAAGGCTGAGCGGTTGCTGCAGCAATCACGACGAACTCATCACCCCCCAGCGAGCCGCAGTATCCCCACCTCCCGCAGACACTTGCGAAGCCTTGACGCCGCCTTGACGATCAGCTGATCGCCAACCGACTGCCCCATCGTATCGTTGACATTCTTGAAGCGGTCAAGATCAATGAACAGAAGGGCGAATCGATGGTCATGCCGATCACTGCGGGCAATCTCACGCCGCAGGCGATCCATCAGCAGCTGCCGATTAGGCAGCTGGGTAGGGAGATCGTAATTTGCCTGATGAATAAGCTGCTGGGTGTGGCGAGCGGCTGCGAGTGCGACTGCCAGCCGGGCAGCAACGGTTTTCGCCTCTGCTATGTCCTGTTCGGAAGCGCTGATCTGATGCCTGTAGGCGATGATCAGATACGCCCGTATACCCTCCTCCTCTTCGGCCGGGATGCTTACCGCCGAGCCTGCACCGGACTCTGCGAGTTTGCTGAGATAGTTCGGGAATTCTGCCGCAGTCGGACCTGGGCCGCCCGCGCCTACTCCGGGCTGGTTTCCTGCGCATGGGAAACTGGATACAGATAGAGATGCGCAATAGCGCGACTGTTAGCACTGCACTCCGTACACCGGCAGGGTGGTCTCGCCCCGATGCTGTGATCCCGCGTCAGCGGGGCACGATTCATGGTTGACTCTGGGTGTCGGGCTCGGTCGGCAAGCCCGCCGGCTTCTCTCCAGGATTGATTCCAGTACTGATTCGCTGCAGCTCACGTACCTGGAATTCGAAAATACCACCCTGATATCGCATGAGACGCAGTATCAAAATGTTCATGTGCGGGATTTGGCACAAATTACGCAGAGCGGCAGTCTGTTGCGAGTCCTTATGAAACACTAATTTATCAGCGCGTGAGGCTTCCGCGATGCCGCCGGCAAGTGTTAATGCCGATAGTATTGCCATGACTGACCATAAAAGAGGCCGGGCTAATACTGTCTGGGCAAAGGTGCTTAACATTGATTCGGGGATCCAGAGTATGACCAGATGCGTCAGGGTATAGGCTGCAAATGGCATAAACAGCAGGTAACTGATTATCGCACGCTGGCGCGCGCGCTCACGCCGTTGGTGCAGGGTACGAATTGCAGAATCGGTTTGTAGTGGTATTTGTGTCATCAGCAAGTTCAAAAATCATGATATTGCTAACGATCTGGGACAATGCACTCCGTCTACGTGATGCTAAGGGAGGCCAAACAAGCCGGGATTCCGTGATCCAGTTCACGCAGCTGAAGTGTGCAGACGGCCCGGCTATTTAACATGCACGATTACCGGCGGTGGGTGTCACATGGCGGTTAATGCGTCGCAAGGCGCTAAGACGGCGGTAAATGGCTGCATATTCCCTTGCCGGGACGTCGCTACCTGACCACTCCGGGTGTGTCTGGACTCCCGGTCTTTGAATAATCCGAAAAAATACCACACGCATCACGGTTTGGGACTCTGACACTCTCTAAGCTTTGCGGAGGGGGACAAATTAATCCCATTTGATTGCTGCCAATTGTCGATCCGCCAAATGACAGGCGAATGACACCGGCAACCTTTATAGATAAATAAATCTCGCTTGTCGTCAAAAGGACGTCAAAGGAGCAAAGGATACATGTACCTGCTACGTGAACATTTACCCGTGAGCATTTTTGATGCGCATGAGCGATTGCTATGGAGTGGTCGCTTTTGTGAAGCGCTACTGCAGTATCCGGATGTTCCCGACAGCCATGCACAGATTGCACAGTTGCTGGAAAACGGTGATGACTATCCGATCAGCTGTCAGCCGCTGCGCTGGTTGAGGCTGGATCGCAACGCTCAAGAGGATGCTCCCCGGGCCTATCTTTCCGGATTGATTCACTCTGCCGGCTTTTTGGACTGAGTCGCGGGCGCGCAGTCAGCCGTATGGAGTACTGATAATGAAATTCAACAACCGGCTTACCCCGATCAGCCACGCAGAAATGGAGGATATCCGCGTCAGGCGTGCACAGGCGCAGGTTTTAAAGAGCCGTTATGCTTATCTGAGCCGGTTCAACGCCTTGATATTTATCGGGGCCATGGCTGCGTCGATCATGCTGATTCTGCAGATCAGTGTTTTCAGTGCGTTGACGGTTGTACCTGACTGGACTTATCAGGCGCTTGTAGGTGTGGCCTGCGCCCTCGCCGCCAGCATGATTGTGGGTTTCTATCTGAATATCAACTTACGCCACCAGACCTCATTGTCGCGTGATTTATCATTTTATACCGCCATCCAGGATGAGCGGATGTGGCAACGTCTGGAGCAGTGCCCGCGAGTGCGGAGCATTTATCGCCGGTTGCTGTCATCCCAGGGTCTTATCTATCAGTATCAGATAGACGCCCTGCGTGAAGAGCTGTTGCGGGAAGAAGGTGCAGATGTGCACAGCCGTTTTCACCTCAAGGTGTATTAGGCACTGCTATCGACCGGTCCCGCAGTTTCCGGGTGGCCTCTGACATCTGGCAATGACGTCATCGCAGTCAGGGCAGGAAGGAATTCCGATTGCCCGCTTATCCGGATGACAATGGCGGTCCCTTGTGCCATTTGTCGCAAATCCCTGCTGAGTCAGCTTCAATATCCGCGGTGCTGATATTCGACCTCTATACGGATTAAGTTACAGTCGTATAGTGGCTTCGCTGGCAAGCTCATTGGGTAAACGGGGAATGTCCCCGATCACAGGCAGGGTCAATACGGGGATCGGCGGGTTGTCGAGATAATCCGGATAGGTGATCCGGACCGTCAGTACACAGTTGCCATCCACTGTGGCATTTACCGGTTCACCGCTCACGTTATGCATGAGTGGCAGCATCCACGCCAGACGCGACCTGGCCTCGGCCTCTGCATCAGCCTCAACGTTATCCCGGTAAGACTGGGGACAGGCTTCCTCATCCTCATCAAGGATCACCTTGACTGCGACACGTACCCCCTCGGCTGACGCTGCATTGAATGTCTGCAGCATCAGCAACGGCAATGCGTAACTGACAATGGCGTAAAACAGGGCGAACAGCAGCGAAAAAATTAACGCAAATTCGATCGCTACTGCGCCCTGCATACGCGCCGGCCGTCGGCGGAGGCCTTTAAGCGGCTTCGCAGTACCTGGTCGCAATGGGGTCACCGGCATAATTGACGTAGCGAAAGCGGTTACCTAGCCTTCGCCGCCGCCTTCTCCAGCACCCTGCAATGCCGTCAGAATATTTTGGAATGTGGTTTTGATTTCCTCGCCCACATCCGGCAGGAAAGCGATCATGGCAATGGATACCAACGCCGCGATCAATGCGTACTCAATTGCCGTGGCGCCAACCTGTTTGCCTGGCCCCCTCAGGCTTTTAAATTGTTTTGCACGCGTGGCTATCGCGCACAATTTGGTTTGCAGATGTTTCATGGTTGATTACTCCTGATAGTTGTATTAAGGCGTCAATACGCCCATTCCCCCTGAATAGGCTAACGATTGAAAGTATACGGGGCGGCGCTGAAAATAATGCTGCGCAGGTCACAGCACGCGACACAGGTATGGCGGTAAAAATGTTATGCCGGTCACGGTTCCGCAAGTAGCCGTTTATTGCCGCTTGCAGCGGCCTGTCGCAAGGCAGACGTATATTCATGATGAATGCCAAGAAAGTCACATTGCCATACGCATTTAATCTGCAATTATTGCTGAGTCCAGCGCCGGATCGCCGGCATTCAGTCTGTACATAGTGCCAAGGCTGTCACAATGTTACAGGCACTGAGCCTGCGGATTATGCAAAGCCAATCACAACCTGATTGCCCGGACGGGTATATTGTTTTGGTCATGAAAAAATCCTTGCGATGCGTGATGCCGTGTTAGGCATCCGCTACATGGAACAGCCACATAAATAATCAAGAAAGTCTGAATTTCAGTACATGGCAGGTTGCGTTCGGGATCCGATCGATGCTCAGCCTGAACGAGCGGGATCGTGAATATCGGCTGGCAGGTGTTGTCGGTTGCGTCCCGTAAATTTGAGCTTGCAAGCAGAGCGGGTATAAAGCGGCAGCCACACCGACTCCGGCACGGGCTCAATCGAGGCAACCGCTGCAGTAACAGTTCTTCAGGAGGGGGGCAAATTGAATAGTCGCTTGGCAATGATTCTGGCATTGATACTGCTCGGCGGAGCCGTCGTGGCGGGTTATTTTGCCTGGGTGCTCAGTCAGCCCCAGGAACCTGCTGTCACCATTAATGAGCCCGAAGCGGGCGCGGATGAGCCGGATGACGCAGTGAATGACCCGGAACAGCCCGCCGGTTTTGAAGTGATCTTTGCCCGCGATTCGATCGAGGCGGGCAGCAAGATCAGTGCGGAACAGCTTGAAGTCCATTTGTTGCCCGTCCAGCCGCCGGCGGTTTACACGAGTCCGGATGTCCTGGCAGGCAAACGCGCCTGGCGGCGGATCGAAAAGGGCGAAATGATCCGCCCCGGTCATCTGCGCGAAGGGTCCGACCTGGCCGCCGCCCTGCTGCCGACGGAAAGGGCCGTGGCGATTGCCGTTGACGAAGTGGTTGGTACCGGCGGTTTTCTGGCCCCCGGCGATAGCGTGGATGTGTTGCTGTATTTACGTGACGCGCCTAAAGGGGGATTTCCGTCTGCCCAGGTCGTGCTCGAAGAGGTGCGGTTACTCAGTTTCGTAGAGCGTGTGCAGCCGCCTCCCGACGGGGCCGGGTCCGAGGACCCCGAGCGCGCGGAATTCCGGGGCAAGACCGCCGTACTGGCAGTACAGAGTCAGGATATCGCCCGGCTGATGCTGGCGAGCAGTGCCGGCACGCTGAGGCTGGCATTGCGCAGCAGCGCCGATTTGCACGAGGCGCCGGGCGGAGATATCAGGGTGGCCGACCGATCCATGACGGAAGTGATCCTGCCGGACCGTAACGATATGGCTGCGGCACCGATCCAGCTGGATGCGTTGTGGCCGGCATCTACCGGTGCCAAGCCGCCGTCCGAGCGACCGCGGCCAGCCCCCACGCAGGCCAAACAGACGAGCCCCCAGAAAACGGCAATCATGATTCACCGCGGCAGCTCTGCCGAGGCCATCGAATTACCGGTTGAACGATGATCGTTCGGACGGTTGGCTGGGCATCGAATAAATCAGGGGAGGAGGCATGTTGAGAGTCAGGCAGGCTAGCGGTGTTGTACTCGGTTTGTTGCTCGGCAGTTACGGCATGCCGCTGACCGCCGAATCCTCCTGCATCGAGGCCGGATTGCCGGAAACCGCGCAACTCGTTGCCGGGCTGCAGGAAACCCGTAAATTCGAAACGCCGATCAAACGCGTGGCAGTCGGCAATCCCGACATTGCCGATGTGGAATTGCTGGATGAGCAGCAATTGCTGCTGACCGCGAAGCAGGCCGGCATCACCAATTTGCAGGTCTGGACCGGCGGCTGTCCCGACAGTCCGCATGAAGTGACCCTGACGATCCGAGGTCCGGCGGCTGCGGCGGCGCAGGGTGGTGTTGCGCTTGATCGGGAAGCGCAGCTGCAGCCACAGGTCCAGACCGACATCAAGGTGGTCGAAGTCAGCCGGCAGAAATTGCGCGAGGTCGGCTCCAGTCTGTTCTTCCGCGAGGGCGCCTTCAATTTCGGTACCGGGGCGGCCGGCAACTTCAGCGGCGCGATCGGCAATCTGATGACCGGCAATGTGATTGGTTCCGGCTTCAATATTCTGTTCGGCGGCGGCAGCCGCGACTTTCTGGCGGCACTGAGCGCCCTGGAAAACAGCGGTTTTGCCTACACACTGGCAGAGCCGAGCCTGGTGGCGCTAAGTGGTCAGAGCGCCAATTTTCTCGCCGGCGGCGAGTTTCCGGTGCCGGTACGCGGTGGCTTCGATAATTCCGTTACCATCGAATACAAGGAATTCGGGGTACGGCTGGCACTGACACCAACCGTGCTCGATAACGATCACATCATGCTCAAGGTGGCGCCGGAGGTCAGTGAACTTGATTTTTCCACCGGCATTGAATCGGGCGGGGTGACCGTTCCGTCGCTGCGGGTCCGCCGCACGGAGACCAGTGTTCAGCTGGCGGATGGTGAAAGTTTCGTCATCAGTGGCCTGATCAGTACCAACAACAGATCGGAAGTCGAGCGACTGCCCGGCCTGGGTGAGATTCCGGTCCTTGGCGCGTTTTTCCGATCATCGCAGCTGCAGAGTGACAACCGGGAATTACTCATGATCGTCACGCCACGGCTGGTCAAGCCGCTGCGTGCCGATGCCCGTACACCCGCTCTGCCCGGCGAGGACTTCAGGCATTACCAACCGGGCTTCCTGGAATTCTATCTGCATGAAGACGGCAGCTATGGACGCCGGGATGGCTTTGGTTTCTCCGACTGAAAACTGAACATGTCACACAGAACTTACATCGCAGTTGTAGAAAGGGCTGAATACTACGAGTGGCTACGCGACGCTCTGGAATCATCCGCCGATATCGCCCGTCTGGATCGTTCCTCGCTGGAAGACGCGATCTCCCTGGTTCACATGACCGGTGCGACGCTGGCCTTTGTCGAGATCGGTGAAGGACCGGGTGTCTCCATTATTGAGAGTCTGCTGGCAGTGAAACCAGGCCTGACGATCATTGCGGTCGGCCCGGCCGGTAATGAACAGCATGTGCTTTCCGCCATGCGTGCGGGCGCGCGTGACTATATCAGTCCGAACCTGCGTACCAGTGAACTGGTGGGTATGGTGCGCAGACTGGAAGAGCGCATGAGCGCGATGCAGGCCGTGGAGGATGCCGACTACGATCTGCTGTCAGTCTTCAGCGCACGTGCGGATGTCGATACCAGCTTCATCGCACTGCACGCCGCGTTGTTGATACAGAAGCGTAATGAGACGACGCAGACTTTACTGCTGGATCTGGGTGTCTGTGGCGGTGACACCCTCAGCGCGCTCGGTATCGAGGGCCGCTATACGTTTGCGGATGCAGTCAGGAACGTGCGCCGTCTGGATGAGAATCTCATAGACAGCGCCTTTGCCAAACACTCCTCCGGTCTCGCCGTGCTCGCTCTGCCCGAGGATATTCAAGAGATCGATGAAATGAGCAGTGCCGAGGTGTTTCTCCTGCTGGGCACCCTGCAGCGGTATTTTGATCATATCGTGGTCAATCTCGGCGGGCTTGCACCTTCGGAATTTCTGCACCTGCTGCTCGGACGCAGTAAGCAGCAAATACTGGTCGTCGATCAATCGGTACCGGTCTGTCAGCGCAACCTGAGGATCTGCGCCAAGTTGCGCGAAGCCAGGGTGCTCAAGGAGGACGCTTATCTGGTTATCGACCGCTATCAGCCGAAAGTACCGCCCAATGCCGCCGATCTGGCCGAAAGCTTCGATCTGGCGCTGGGCGCCGCCTTACCCGATAACGCCGAACAACGCCTGTTGGCGATGAATCTGGGTCGCAGTCTGCTTGAATTTGCGCCGGGTTCCGCCTTCGTTAAAAAGCTCAGCGCCCTGATCGACAGCATTTATACGCCTCAGCGTCAGGCCGGTGGCTGGCGGACCCGGTTCGGCAGTCTATTCCAGCGTGCCCAGTCTCAATAACGGAGCCGGATAACCATGAAGATAAGCCGCGTAGCCGATCGCTTTAACTTTCGTGAACACCAGGATGATCATGGCCTGAAGTTCAGGATGCATCGCTATCTGATTGACTGCATCGAGGCTGATCAGGCCAATGTTATCGCCTGGACCCAGAGCAAGGCACTGGATTATGTCCATAACCGCATCGTCAAGTATGCAGCCAGCAATGATCTGGCTGTCTCCAGCTATGATCTAGAACGCCTGGCTGAGGAGCTGGTTGATGAACTCACCGGCTACGGACCCCTGCAGAGTCTGCTCGCCGATGAAAACATAACCGAGGTGCTGGTCAACGGTCCGAATCATATTGTCGTGGAGGAGAACGGCCGCCTGCACAAGACCGAGCAGCGCTTTATCGACGATGATCACGTGCTGCGGGTGGTACACCGCATGCTGGCGCTGGTCGGCCGCCGTCTGGATGAATCCTCTCCCATGGTCGACACGCGACTGCCCGACGGCAGTCGCGTCAATGCGGTGATCCCGCCGCTGGCGCTGGATGGTCCCTGCATCTCGATCCGCAAATTCCGCAAGGACATGCTCGACAGCCGTGATCTGCTGGTCGGCCGCAGCCTTAATGAAGGCATGCTCGACTTGCTGAAGCTGGCCGTGTCGCGTCATTGCAATATTCTCATCACCGGGGGCACCGGGACCGGTAAAACGACTTTCCTGAACATGCTGAGTCGTCTGATCGACAGCAGCGAACGCATTGTAACGATCGAGGATACTGCCGAATTGCAACTCGGCCATGATCATGTCGTGCGTCTGGAAACGCGGCCGCCGAATGCAGAAGGAGCCGGTGAAGTCACCGCCCGCGAACTGATGCGCAACGTACTGCGCATGCGGCCCGACCGGATCATTCTTGGCGAGGTGCGCAGTGTCGAAGTGCTCGACCTGCTGCAGGCGATGAACAGCGGCCATGACGGATCGATGAGTACCCTGCATGCCAATTCGGCGGACGACAGTCTGTTACGGCTGGAAATGCTGATCGGTCTGTCCGGTCACCGCATGTCGGAGCTCACGACACGGCAGATGCTGACCTCCGCGGTCGATCTGATCGTGCATCTGGAACGTCTGCGTGACGGCCGGCGTCTTGTCGCCGACATCCGTGAACTGCTGTCGGTCCGCGATGGCGCCTATGTGACGTCGTCGCTGTTTCACTACAACTTTGAAACCGACGCCTTTGAAGCCGGAGAGCAGCCGTATGGCTGGAAACTCGGTGGCCGCAGGTATGATGGCCAGTCCAGATTGAAGCAGGCGGGTTGATGCTTTTGTCTGTTTGATAACCGTGCGGAAATGACATGCAGACTACCCTGCCAATATTGATCTCACTACTGCTCGCCGGTGCCGGCCTGTTGTTTACCGTCGTTGCCCGCGGTAATCAATATCGTGATCACGTCATGGGGCGCCTACATGGTCTTGAATCCCGGGAAAGCGGCTTGACCCGCCATTTCCATAAAATCGGGTTATGGAAAGTGCTGCAGCGGCGAGCCGGGCTGGAACCGCGGCTGGCAACGGGTGTGGCCGTCCTGTCGGGGTTTGTGTTCAGCGCTCTGGTCGGCCTGCTGATGGGTGGCGCCGTCGGTCTGTTGATCGGCTTGATGACTGCAATCGCAGGCCTGGCGATCCTGGGATATGCCGCCGTTCAGCGCCACCATGCCCGGTTGCTGGCTGAGCTGCCCTCTTTTATTGATCAGCTTATCCGTTCGCTGAAAACCGGTAACAACCTTGCCGGGGCTTTCAGGGAGGGTACCAATGAATTGCACGGTCCGCTCGGCGTTGTTATGCGCCAGACTGTACGCTACATGGATCTCGGCTTCGATGTGGGTGAGGCCCTGACGGAAGTGGCGCGCATCCAGCGGCTGCGGGAACTGAGCATCATGGCGCTTGCCGTCAGGGTCAACGCACACTACGGCGGCAGTGCCGTCGACATACTCCGGAACCTGATCGAGCTCGTGCATCGCCGTGAACGTCTGCTCCGCCAATTACGGGCGCTGACCAGTGAAACGCGTTTTAGCGCTATTGTTCTGGCCGCTATGCCGATATTGATCGGTGGTTATATGGTGGCAGTCAACCCGGACTATATCCTGACACTATGGGAGCACGCGCGCGGTCGCTGGATCATGCTGGGTGCTCTGCTGTGGCAGGCAATCGGGATGTTATTGCTGTGGCGTATGGTACGGAGTATCGCTTGATGACTCCCGCGTTTTTCATTCTGATCTCGCTGGTGGCTGTGCTGCTCGCAAGCGTCATTTCTCTGTTACAGATCAGCACCTGGAGACGTCAGCGCGAACTGGTGGCACACAAGCTTGAGCGTGCATTCCATGGCCCTGTGCAGGATGCGACCGCCGCGGTCGACGAGCCCGAACAGGGACGACAGAGCAATGCCTACTGGTCAATAGTTGCCAACCTGCCCATGGCGGCAGAGATTAAACGTTCATTGCGGGAGGCAGGTTTTGCCGGTGTGCAGCCGCAGTTGATCTTTGCCTTTATCAATCTGGCATTGCCCGCCGGTGTCCTGCTCGTGTGTCTGGTATTGCTGGGCCTGGCCGGACTCGAATTCACCCATCTGCTCATCACAATTGCTGCCGTGATTCTGACCGCTCTGCTGCCGCGCTGGGTGCTGCGCTGGCTCGCCACCCGTCGCCGGCGGGCCCTGTCGGCGGAAATACCGGTGGTCATCCAGCTGTTGATAATGCTGATGGATGCCGGACTTTCCATTGAACATGCTCTGCGGATCCTGCGTACCGAGTCTGCAGAGGATAAAGACTCCCCGCTGCTGCCGGAATTTGCCCGCGAGCTGCGGATCCTGCTTAACAGAGTGGATGCCGGCGGCAGCCTCGCTCATGAGCTGGGCGTGATATCGAATGCACTCGGTGTGCAGGAGTTATCCGATCTGGCGGCGGTATTGCGACAGGTGTTACGACGCGGCGGAGATATACGCCAGAGTCTGGCCAATCTGGCAGAGCTTATTGAGGATCGTCGTTATACCCGCATGCAGGAACGGGCTGGTGTCATCGCTGGCAAGATGAGCGCGGTGATGATCCTGTTCATGTTTCCTGCACTGGTGCTGTTTCTCGCGGGCCCCGGCTTTCTGGCCATTGTGGAGGGATTGAGTAATGCTTCGAGTTGATATCCTGGGTCTTGTTTGTGCCTGCGGACTGCTGGCGGCCTGTGAAACGATGATGTCATCACCGCCAGCGGTTGCCAGCGATGTTCGCCAGCCCGCGGACCTTGCCCATTGTGATGTCAATACCGGCCCTGACCGCATGATGGAAACCGATATGGTGGTCAACCTCATCGATCAGGATCGCTTTCATGCGGCACTGGCACGACTGGATGCGCTGCCACAGGAAACAGCCTATACACGCTATCTGCGTGCACACGCCCTGCGTCAGCTTAACAGAAACGATGAGGCCGAGACGCTGTTCAGGGAATTACTGCCGAGCTGCATGGAAGGCTATGCACGTCACGGCCTGGGTTTGCTGGCAGCACAGGGCGGTGCCATCGCTACTGCCCGTGAACAGCTGGCCGGGGCGAGACAACGACTGCCACTGGACCCGCGCGTGCGCAACGATTATGGCTATGTACTGTTGCTGGCCGAAGAACCGGCGCAGGCCTATTCGGAATTCATGACGGCGCTGGAATTGAACACGAAAGCACGACAGCCCAAATTTAACACCTTGCTGACATTGCTGTTGCTTGAGCGTGAGGATCAGGCGAGGCATTTCGCCGAGCGTATGGAATTGTCACAAGATGATGTTGAACAGGCCGTGCAGGAAGCGCGGCGAATAAATCGCGGCTGGTTACGCTCCACTCAGTCGTCCACGAGTGAAGCAGTCAATGGGAAAGATGTCCGGGATCCGGCGCTGGAAGATGAAGCCGTGTGATGTGATGCAAGAGGGAGGGCAGGTTATGAAATGTTATTCTGTTGTTATCGTCCTGTCGCTGCTGGCGAGCATGATCGCGCCGCTGCACGCCGTCGATACGCGGCCAGCCGGACCGGTGCCGGATACGCCGGTCAAGGCGGAAGTAGGCAGCCGTGACTGGCTTGATTTGCAACGCCAGGGTGAGCAGGCTTCCGCTACGCACCAGCAGCTTCCACCTGCGGTTCAGGACCGGATTTACCAGCGTTATCTGGACAGCTTTGAATTCCCGATTCCGGAAAACTTCTACAGTCGGGATCGGTTCGTGGAAGGCCGGTGAATACGCCGCTACAGAGACGGGGTTCTTTCGGTGTCCGCAGTCCGCGGCGACAGCGGGGTGCGGTTGCTGTCATGACGTCGGTGTTTATTCTGTTTATTGTCTTGGGCTGCGCCGCGCTGGTCATCGATACCGGCCGGCTTTATCTGGAGCAGCGTTCGCTGCAACGCACCGCCGACGCCGTGGCACTGGATACTGCTCAGCAGAGTGGGCTTTGCGGCAGCGGCGCTGTTGATGACGCAACTGTCCTGGCGCAGGCTGCGGCGGTTCGCAACGGCTTTGAGGGTGAGTTCGGCGGGTCGGGCAATGAAGTCCTGCTGGGCCGGCTGGAGGATGCGGGTGGCCGCTGGCAGTTTTTCCCGGACGAGGACAACGCCGAGGCCGCGCATGTCCAAGTATCGAGAACCGTTCCCGCCAGCCTCATTCTGGGTGGTCTGTTCGGACAAGAGGTAACACTGAGTAAACAGGCAACCGCCCGGCGTATACCCCGGGCCACTATCGGTGTCGGCTCAGGATTGCTCAGTGTCGATAGTACGGAATCGCCGCTGCTGGATGCACTGCTTGGTGGTTTGCTTGGTTCTGATGTGTCGCTGGACGCGGTTTCCTATGAAGGTCTGGCGGCAGCCCGTATCAGCCTGGCTGATCTGCTCGAGGCTGATAGTACGGCCGGCAGCATTAACGAGTTGCTGAATAGTGATATCACGCTTCTCGGCGCGCTGGAACTGTTTGCAGAGGCGGCCAGTCAGGCCAATGTAGCCAGCGCCGATTTGAACGGCTTACTGGGAGCGAGCGGCGAAATCCGCGATGTGACCCTGAGGCTCGCCGACATACTGAATGTTGCATCACCGACTCCGGCATCCGGCCTGCAGGCCGATATCGGATTGCTGGATCTGATCAGTGCGACTGCCTTGTTGGCGAATCAGCATAATGCGGTGACAGTGCCGCTGGGTATCGGACTGGAAGTGGGCGGTCTGACCAATGTAGCCGCGGAACTGGAACTGTTTGTCGTTGAGCCGCCGCAATTCGCCATAGGGCCGCCAGGCAGGGATCAAAATGGAAACTGGCGTACGGAAGCCCATACTGCCCAGATTCGTGCCAATCTCGATGTACAAACCAGTCTGGATCTGCTCGGTCTGGTCAATGCCGAGGTACTGCTGGGCGTTGCCCTGCAGAGCGCGAGTGGTGCAGCGTGGCTAAAATCCATTCACTGTTCAACCTATGCCCAACAGGCGTTCGATCCGACCGTTATCGGAGCGCAGACGGGGCTGGCAAGCCTGAGTCTGGGACGTTTTGTCGATCCTGCCAGCAACGATAGTACAGTCGATAATTCACAGATCGATGTCACCGTGCTGGGTGGTCTGGCTGTGTCCGTTACTGCCGAACTCGACGTAGCAGAGGGTAATGATCGTGTTGAACTAGCCGCCTCTGCAGTGAATGACCTGGCATTTTCAGGTCAGCTTGCCGATCTGCCGCAGACAAAGAATATATCGAATGAAGATCCGGCCGCCGCACTGGGTCAGGGTCTGGCGGATCTGGCGGCCAACATGGAGGTGGAAGTTGATGCGGAAGTAGTCGGTTTCGATCCTCTGGGCCTGCTATCGGCGCTTGTCAACACACTGCTGAATAACCTTCCGGACGCATTGCTGAATCAACTGCTGCGGCCGCTGCTGACGGGACTCGATGCGCTGTTGGTACCGATTCTGAACTCACTGGGTATCAGTGTGGCGACCGCCGATGTGATGCTGGTCGATGTTGAAATGGGGCCGGTGGAACTGGTGCGTTAACCTGTCTCTAGCCCGGTCAATTTCTGCGGTACAGGTACGAATCTCAGCCACCTTCGAGTATTTCGCTGGCCAGTGCGGTACCTTCGATCCGGGCGCGGATTTTGGCAAACGCTGTATCCCGATCGATAAATGGTTTATCTGCAAACGGACAAAAACCGCTGTTGTCGGTGGTGCCTAACTGCTCAGCCGGAATATAGTTTGCCGCCTCCAGGATACGATCACGGATCTCCTCGACACTTTCGACACGTGCATTGATCGGATCCACAACGCCGATGAAGGTTCGCTGGCCCGGTTTTACATGATTGTGCAGAACATTCAAAAGCCTGTTTTGATCCGGCTGGTTGGCCAGCGCGATATAAAAACTCCCCACGGGCAGTTCGAACAGACTGGGCAGCAGCTCGGCATAGTCAACCGTTTGATCATAATACGAATGCTGATAATGGCTGGAGCCGATGTAAATGCCGATGCGCTGCCGCTCTTCAGTCGAGAAACGGTCCAGCGCCAGATTGAGTAACAGGATAAAGCTGTTGAGTATCTGACCGGAGGCATCAAGCTGGATTGCAAGCGGTCCCTCAATGAAATCAATCTGAACTTTGCAGGCATCCTGCTCCAGGCAACGACGTATCTCGCTGATATGCTCGGTCAGCAGATCATCAATAAAGGTATCGCGAGAATAATCCGGCAGGGGATCGGCCGGGTACAGCAGGCTCAGGATTGCAGGTGATATCACTGCCTGCTTGATAGGCATATCGGTATACTTCCGGCCAGCCGTCAGATATTCATCGGCATAGTGCTGATAGTGAAAAGGGCCGCTGTTCAGTCGGGGAAGCTGACATTGATGGCCATTGGCAAAGGATAAATTGAAGCCCGCTGGCGAGAAATTTGTCTGCCCGTATACAGGATAATTAATAAAGTTCTGATATTTGCCCTGTTCACCGTCGCTTATGACGGGTGAGCCCGTCGCTTCAAGACGGCCAACCGTTTCACGGACGGCGGCATCCAGCAGTGACTGCCATTTCGCTCCGGGCGCCTCATTCGGTTGCAGGGTCTGCATCGCATCCATTAGCGGCTGCGGCCGCGGCAGACTGCCAATCAATTCCGTGGGGATGGTCACGACTGTCCGGGTCGAATAAACCAGGCGTAGATTACAGGAACAGTATCCTGACGCGTTGCCATTTGCAGCAAGCGCAGCCTATCCGTCAATTGTTTCACTGACTGTGCGGTTCCGGCCTTGAGCCTTGGCCTTGTAAAGTGCGGTATCGGCCCGGTTGATCAATTCCTGGATGCTGCTGTGGGTCTTTGGAATCTGTGCGGCCACACCAATACTGACAGTGACAACGCCGTCGATGGGTTCGTGCACCATGTTCAATGCGGCAACGGTAGCACGGACCCGCTCGGCGGCAGCCAATGCTGCAGCGTTATCAGCATCCGGCAGGAGTATGGCAAACTCTTCACCCCCGTATCTCGCCACCAGATCCATCCCCTGGCGCATCGTTTCGTCGAGTGCCGCCGCGACCCGCCGCAGGCAGGTGTCGCCCGCACTATGACCATAGTGGTCGTTATAAAGCTTGAAGTTGTCTACATCGAGGATCGCTATTCCAATGGACAATTTCTGTTTAAGTGCCCGTTGCCACCTGGATTCAAGAACCTCGGTAAAGTGACGGCGGTTTGCCAGGCCGGTCAGCCCGTCCGTTAAACTCAGTTCTTTGAGTTTTTGCTCGGTACGCAGGCGCAACAGCAGGATACTGTTGGAAGTTTCAAGTGCCGAGGTGCGTAAAAGTCGATCCTGTTTATCACCTTGTCTCAATGTGGCGTTGTCTGTCTGACGTTCGACAACATCAGATTTGTCAGCTATACGTTCGGATTCCGGGAGCCTGTTTGCTGTGGCAGTCGCTATGCGGATTATGCCGCGTGAGACCGTGCGTGCTTCCTGCACATTGATGATTTGATCGCCGTCCCAGTATTTGAATGTATGTTTGGTGCCGAGATCCTGTGGCCAGCGATGCATATACCGGGATACTTCTTCAGGCCTGTTCGGATCGGGCAGGTAGACTCTGATTATATGATCCCCCTGATATGTCTCATGGAGGATGTCACGAAATGATGCTCCAGCCCTGACAGAAGTGCTGGCCGTACTGAATTCAGACTCGAATCCATCATTCCAGTCCAGCAGGCAGCCCCGACTGTCAAATATCGAATAGCTTTCTTCGAATGATGTACGTGTCATAATTTGCTGTCAGTTGCAGAAAAACCGACCGTAAACTCCGTCTGTTACTTGGATACGTTTAAGCAGCCAGGCTGTTATACAGTGAGCTTGAAAACTGATGGCCGCGTAATTATGAACGATGGTCGCCGGAATGAAAAACCTGTGTGTTTGATGGTTTGCCGCAGTTGGCATTTAACGAATCGATCAGAGTGATTGCCGGACGGTCTGGGAAATATTAGTCCGGGCAATCGGCGCCGGAAGGCTCAGGCCTGGTCAGTTGGCCGGTCTGGTCGCTGTCGAAACGGGAGAATGCAAGATCATGAACCTATGCCGGACGGCGGGGTCTGACAGACTAGCTTTGGCAACAGACTTACTGGTTCGATGCCCTTGAATATCAAGTCAAATAACCCAGATTAATAGCGGGGATAAGGCTGCGATGATTTGCCGCACTGCATTATTGCTTACTGTTTCATTACTTGCTGCGTGTACTACTTCGCCCACAGGGCGTCAGCAATTATTGCTGGTCTCAGAGGCGCAGATGCAGCAGATGGGCGTAACGGCGTTTCAGGAGATGAAGCAGGAGATGCCCGTTGCTTCAGATAACAAGGTGAAGTCTTATGTGACATGCGTGGCCAATGCGATTATTCGGCAACTGCCCTCCGGGTCCGCCGGCCGTGAATGGGAGGTCGCCGTTTTCAAGGATGACAGCGCCAATGCCTTTGCGCTGCCGGGCGGCAAGATCGGGGTACACACTGGTTTGCTGACAGTCGCCGAGAATCAGGATCAGCTTGCCGCTGTTATCGCGCACGAGGTTGCCCATGTGCTGGCCCAGCACGGCGCCGAACGTGTCTCGCAGCAGTTTGCAACCCAGGCTGGTATGGATCTTGTCGGGGCGATGTCCGGCCCGCAGACCCAGACCAAGCAGCAGCTGATCGGCTTGCTGGGACTTGGTGCCCAGGTGGGCATTCTGTTGCCCTATTCGCGGACACAGGAAAGCGAAGCCGATGTCTATGGGCTCGAATTGATGTCCAAGGCCGGATTCGATCCACGCGCCAGTGTGGATCTCTGGCAGAACATGAAGGCTGGCGGTGGCGGTGCTCCCCCTGAACTGTTGTCCACCCACCCGGCGCCTGATACGCGCATTCGTGATCTTCAGGCACGCCTGTCACAGACCATGCCATTGTACGAAGAAGCTCAAGCGGCGGGCCGGCGACCGAGCTGTGGCCCATAGGGTTAAAACATAGGGTTAAAACGGGGCTTAAGAGAGGATTGCTCGACAATTACAGGAAGGCGGGTCAGGACCGCGACAGTCGACACGTACTGCAATCGATCAGCATTGCCTGCCGCAACGGAGCGGCCCTGTGTTATAAAAATATCGGGTGGAGTGGCCACCCGTCCAACCAATAGCGCGAAGACGTGACTACAGCGTCGGTGCCGGAGTGTTACTGGGCATCCTCGCTCTGTTGTTGTTGCTGTTGCTGGTACTCACGCATACGCCGGGCCATTTCTTCCTGATGCTGCTTCTGGATCTCTTCCAGCTTGGCCCGCTGTTCTTCGGTCAGTACGCCTTCAATACGTTGGCCGGCTTCCTCCCGTGCCTGCAGCTGTTTCCGGCGCTGTTCTTCAATAATGGTTTCGATCTCGGCGCGCTGTTCGTCAGTCAGATCCAGCTCTTCGGCCATGCGATCCATGACGTTATCCATGGCGCCGGCGCCCGCCTGAGCGAATACGATGGCTGGCGATAACAAAACAGCCAGTGTCAGGGATTTGATGATGTGATTCATTTCGATATTCCTATACTTTGGCTTGTAGAATTCGGCTGGTCGGATAGCGACAAAACCGGCTATTGTAACTTGCACGGAAACCGGTGAGTACAGCCGGGCCGATAATTCGGGCCGGCATTATGGGCTGCCAGGTCAAAGCTGTACAGATCATGGCCACCGTTTATTCGGCGCTGGCCGAGCCGCCGCTTTCCAGGCCCTGGCGTTCCAACTCAATCAATTGATTCATGGTTTCGATCATGGCTTCATAACTGCCGGCCATGGGGCCGGTGGTAATATATTTGCCGTTGATGACTACGGCAGGTACACCGGTGACTTCATAGCGCTTCAGCATACCGAGTGAGCGCTTTACCTTTCCTTCCACCGCTCCGGAATTGAATGCCCGGGTAAATTCGTCACCATCGACACCGTGGTCCACGAAGAACGTCCGCAGGGTGTCTTCCGTTTCCAGCGGCTGCTGCTGTTCGTGAATGGCCGCAAACAGTGGTTCGTGTATCTTGTCCAGGACACCCAGTTCCTCCGCGGCATAAAAAGCCTTGGCGTGAGGCAGCCAGTTCTGCCGGAACACCGCGGGCATACGTTTGAAGTCGACAATCTCGGGCTTGTTCTGCAGCCATTCGCTCAAGTAGGGTTCGAAGTCATGACAGTGTGGACAGCCATACCAGAATATTTCGACTACCTCGACCTTGTCCGGATCTTCCGTTACCTGGGGTTGTGACAGGCTCTTGTAGTTGCTGGCCTTCTGGGCGCCCGCCGGTGTGACGACGGCAATAAGCAGCGCCAGCAGCCATAATTGGATGAATTTACGCATGTGGATCCCTGAATTGGTGTTTGAAAAAGTTTACTAAATTAGCGGCCCTATTTTTATTTTGACTAAAGTTCACCGTAGGAGTGCAGCCCGGACAGGAACATGTTGACGCCCAGAAAGGCAAACAGCGTCACAAACAGCCCGATAATCGCCCACCAGGCCATGGCCGGGCCGCGCCAGCCCCTGGTCATGCGCATGTGCAGCCAGGCGGCGTAGTT
>CAZFUS010000044.1:0-19839 GCA_964522485.1 uncultured Enterobacteriaceae bacterium
GCCGCGATAATGTTTGAATTGCCGGCACCCCGCAAACCATCCGTCATGCCGGGCCCGACCCGGCATCCAGCCTTATACCTGGATTCCGGATATCCGCTACGCGGATTCCGGAATGACAGCCGGTTTAGCTGTAGGAGGCCCTTTCAAGGGGCGGTACAGTCGGAGACTGGATTTGTTGCTGGAAGCCGTTGCCGCATGAGATCGCCTCCCATAGAGCGAAACCTCTTCCTCAGCAGAGTTTACCTTGTTGATTCGACTCCCCGTAGAGCGGCCTGTGGCCGCGATTAACAGCTTATCGCGCCGACACGGCGCTCCTGCACATTCTCTGTGGGAAGCACTCTCTAGCGGCGATCTCCACCTCAGGCCACCGATGCATGCTCAGGACAGCAGTCTTCGATCTCACCTGCGGCGGCCAGCAGCGCCAGGCGCGCCACCACACCGTAGGCGTAAAACCGGTTGGCGCAGGCGTCGGGTGACTGGCCCTTGTCCGGGGAGATGCAGCAGTCCTCGAAAGCCAGTCGCTCAAACCGCATGCCCGGCGAATTCAGATTTTCGCTGGTAGTGCGCGCGTCGTGTACCCGGTAGAAACCGCCGACGACGTAATGGTCGACCATGTAGACCACCGGTTCGGCCACTGTGTGTTCATTACCCCAGGTTTCGTGGGTATATACGCCCTCCTGGATAATAACCTTGGTCACCTTGCGGCCTTCCTTGGTGGTGGCCATACCGGTGCGCTGTTTACGGTTAAGCTCTGCCACATCATCCGGACTGGTTACGCTCATGACGCCCATGCCGTAAGTTCCGGCATCGGCCTTGACCATGACAAATGGCTGGCACTTGACGCCGTATTCATCGTACTTGGTCTGGATCGCTTCCAGCAGCGCCTCAACATTTTTCGTCAGGCAGGTCTCGCCGGCGCGCTTCATGAAATCGATCTCGCCGCAGTTGCGAAACATGGGATTGAACAGCCAGCTGTCGAGACCGGTGTGTTCGCCAAACGCCGTGGCGACATATTCATAATGTTTGAAGTGTGCCGATTTTGAACGACTGCTCCAGCCCAGCGCCAGTGGCGGTGTCACGATCTGTTCGAGGTCGTTGAGAATCGGCGGACAGCCGCTCGACAGATCGTTATTGATCAACACAAGATCCGGATCATAATCGCCAACATGCAACCGGCCGCCGGTGCGCTCGAGCGGTTCCAGTGTAATACTGCGACCCGAATCCAGCTCCAGTACCCGCGGGCTGGTCAGCTCCTCCAGCATGGAACCGAGCCGCACCTCGAAACCGGCCTTATCGAGGATGCTGCTCAGTACGGCCAGATGTTCCAGATAGAAACGGTTGCGGGTGTGGCTTTCCGGTACGATCAGGATGCGATCGATGGGCCGGCCGTGGCGCTCGATGGCGGCCTGAACGGCCTGGATAGACAGTGGCTCGAAGGCCGGATTGAGATTGTTGAACCCCGCCGGGAACAGATTGGTATCAACCGGCGCCAGTTTATAGCCGGCATTACGCAGGTCCACGGATGCATAAAACGGCGGCCGCAGCTCGCGCCAGCGCTTGCGGAACCAGGATTCGATCTCGGCCTGATGGTCGAGCAGGTGACTCTCGATCTGATGCAACGGGCCGGTCAGCGCCGTGGTGAGATGCGGGACCGGTGAATCGGGAGAAGTGGCCATAGATTTTGCAATCGCCGCAGAAAAACCAATTTGTATTTTAGCAGTTCCCGACAGCGGCCTGGTTATTTAACGGACTCCCACCACCGGCCGGCATCAGGCGAGGTCGCCCCATAAAGCCTGGCAGGCAGTGATCGCTGCCAGACCCGCGGTTTCGGTGCGCAGTGTGCGCGGACCCAGACGGATGTCGAGACAGCCGGCCGCCTGTGCCGCCTGGCGTTCCTCCGGACTGAAGCCACCCTCCGGCCCGGCCAGCAAAGCCAGCCGGTTGTCCACCGGCGGCGACAGATCGTGCAGCGACCGGTCAGCCGCCGGATCCAGGAACAGGCACAGGACGGCCTGATCCCGCTCCCGGATCCACGGCAGTAGTGCCACGGGCGCCATCAGTTCCGGCACGCGGTTGCGTCCGGACTGCTCGCAGGCTGCTATCAGGATCCCCTGCCAGTGCTCGAGTTTACTGGCCAGACGCCGGTCATCGAGCCGCACCTGATTGCGTTCCGACAATACCGGCACAATTCGGGCCACACCCAGCTCGACGGCCTTCTGCAGCGTCGTATCCATGTGCCGGCCGCGTGAGATGGCCTGCACCAGGGTGATGGCCAGCAGACTTTCCCGATCCAGTTCCAGCCATTCGCCAATCGTCACCCGGACGTCATGGCGATCGACGGTCTGGATCACGGCAGCATGCTGGCCGCCGCGGCCGTTGAACAGCGTCAGTGGCTGACCAGCCTTCAACCGCAGAACGCGGGTGACATGATGCGCGGCCGCCACGGGTAATGGGAATTCCGTACCCGGCTCCAGTCCGGCATCGACGAAAATGCGGACTTCACGCATGCTCAGTCTCGCGTGGCCAGCTCAATACCCTCACGGGCCACCTCCAGCACCATCTCAATCTGTTCAGGCGTGATCACATAGGGCGGCATCAGATAGATAACATTGCCGAGCGGCCGGAGCAGCACGCCCCTGGACATGGCGTGACGATAAACCGTAAGGCCGCGTCGTTCCTGCCAGGGATAAGGGTCGCGCGCCGGCTTGTCCCGAATCATCTCGATGGCGAGGATCATCCCGTGCTGGCGGACTTCCGCCACATGCGGATGATCGGCGAGCGGCGCTGCGGCCTTGTGCATCACTTCCGCCAGCTTGCGATTGTCATCCAGCACCGGTGACGCGTCGAACAGATCCAGTGTCGCCAATGCGGCGCTGCAGCCGAGCGGATTACCGCAGTAGCTGTGCGAGTGCAGAAACGCCGTCAGGTTCTCGTAGTCATCGTAAAAGGCCTGATAGATGCGCTCCGGCGTCAGCGTGACTGACAACGGCAGATAACCGCCGGTGAGCCCCTTGGACAGACACAGGAAATCCGGAGTGATGCCGGCCTGTTCACAGGCGAACATCGTGCCGGTACGTCCAAAACCGACAGCAATTTCATCGGCGATCAAATGCACCTCGCACTGATCGCAAACCTCGCGCAAAAGCTGCAGATAAACAGGATGGTACATGCGCATATGACCGGCGCACTGCACCAGCGGCTCGACGATCACGGCGCAGAGTTCGTCCGCATGCCGTTCCAGCAGCGCACGCATGGACTCGAAGCGGCGGCGTGAACAGGCTTCCCAGGATTCACCGGTTTCACGCTGGAAACAGTCCGGCGACGGCGCCTGCAACGTCGGCATCAACAGGTCACCGTAGGTCTTTTTATACAACGGCACATCACTGACCGCCAGCGCGCCCAGCGTTTCCCCGTGATAGCCGTTTTCCAGGCCGGCGAACCGCGTCTTTTGCGGCCGACCGCGATTACGCCAGTAATGAAAACTCATTTTCAGCGCGACTTCGACCGCGCTCGAACCGTTATCGGCATAGAAACAGCGACTCAGATCGCCCGGCGTCATCGTGGCTAGCCGCTCGGACAGTTCCACTACAGTCGGATGCGTAAAACCGGCCAGCATGACATGCTCGATATCATCGAGCTGTTCGGCAATGGCGGCGTTGATATGCGGATGGGAGTGACCGAACAGATTGACCCACCAGGAGCTGACCGCGTCAAGATAGCGCTGTCCCTGCATGTCCTCCAGCCAGACCCCCTCACCACGCCGGATCGCGATCGGTGGCCAGCGCTCATGGTCTTTCATCTGGGTGCAGGGATGCCAGACACGTGCCAGATCCCGTTGAACAATGTCGCTCGGCATGGTCAAAATCAATAAGAGTAAGGATTTGTTATGATAACGAACACATTCGAGGGGCTACAGTACGACGTGCAAATCAATCAAGCGGAATTCTCCATCGGCCAGCTTGTCCAGCACCGTCTGTTCGAATATCGCGGCGTGATTGTCGATATTGATCCGGTCTTCATGGGCAGTGAACAATGGTATCAGGAGGTGGCCAAATCGCGGCCGCCCAAGGATAAGCCATGGTATCGCCTGCTGGTCCATGATGCCTCACATGAAACCTATGTCGCCGAGCGCAACCTGGAGGCTGACAACAGCAATGCGCCTGTGAACCATCCGCTGGTCGGACTTTTCTTCAGATCGTTCGATCAGGGCCGCTACCATATGAATATGCGCACGAATTAGCAATGCTGGCTTCTTTAAAGAATTTCCTCAATGAGCAGTTTGCGGTCGGTGACAGTAATAATGAAGAAAGCGGCGGCTCGCATGAACTGGAACTGGCGACAGCGGCCCTGGCAGTTGATATCGCCAGGGCCGATAACAACCTCGACGATGCCGAACGCCGGCATATCGTCGAGGCCATTGCCCGGCATTTCTCGCTGACTGCCGGCGAGGCGGAGAAGATCATGCAACTGGCTGACAGCCGGCTGGAAGAGTCTGTCTCGCTGTATAATTTCACCCGGCAGTTGAACGATGGTCTGAGTCGCGCGGAACGCATCCGGATCATTCGCCTGTTATGGGACGTCGCCTGGGCTGATGATGAATTGCACAAGCACGAGGAGTTCATCGTACGCAAGGTGGCCGATCTGCTGTACGTCTCCCACAGCGATTACATCCGGGCCAAGCTGGAGGCCGAGCAGGCCCGCGCGTCCAACACGGGTTAGCCTCGCTACAAACCCCGGCCTGTCGTCTTTCATTCCACTGTAATCACGGCTGCAAGACGTTCCTCAGTTCCCCCCGAAATACAGTCCTGCAGGAGTCAGCGAGCGCCGCCTTCAAGCGCTGACGTGAACCAGGTCTCGATTTGCCGCCATTCATCTCGGCTTGTGGAGACAGGACTGATATATCTGCAAGTCCGGCCATGGCAAACACTGCGACCCTCGGCTTCGGCTGGGTAAAGCAGCGGATAGTGCCGCTCGCGCCGGTACAGACGGCTTTTATCGGAAAAATGGGAGGAACGCAGTGGCGCGGCATGCAGCCGGGCGGCCGTCAGAACATGCACATAATCAAAATGATAAGCTGCATTCTCACAGTCATCTCGACCCCGGCCGAGTTCGTGTATCATACGCTTTTGCTAAGCGCCAGGGTTCAGGCGATAGCCAGACATACTCATCAATATATAACCGTTTGGCACCCGATTTAACGCCTATGAACATTCATGGCTACTCGATCAAGGAAGCGATTGGCAGGGGCGGCATGGCCACCGCTTATCTGGCCATTCAGGAATCCCTCGGTCGCGAGGTGGTCCTGAAGGTCCTCGATACCCGCAACAGTCACAATGAAGGGCTCATCGAACGTTTCCTCGCCGAAGGACGCATCATTGCTTCGCTCAATCACCCGAACATTATTACCATCTATGACATCGGTATCGCCGATAATGAACTCTACATTTCAATGGAGTACGTCACCGGCGGCGATCTGAAACGCCGCATTCGTGCCGGTCTGACACCGGAAGAAACGCTGGACTGTCTGACACAACTGAGCAGTGGCCTGCGCGCCGCCCACAGCCGCGGCATCGTCCACAGAGACATCAAGCCCGCCAATATTCTTTTCCGTGCCGACGGCACGCCTCTGATTACCGACTTCGGCATCGCCAAACAGACTGAGCTTGACCGTGATCTGACTACTACCGGAATATTTATGGGCAGTCCCAATTATGTCAGTCCGGAACAGGCGGATGGACTGACTGTAGACGGGCGTTCTGACATCTACAGTCTGGGTTGCGTTTTCTATGAAATGCTCACCGGTCGCAAGCCGTTCGATCTGAATTCCGTGATTGACATTGTCATCCAGCACAAGCAGGCCCCCATTCCGACACTGCCGCATGACCTGGCCGAGTTCCAGGATCTGCTGAATACCATGATGGCCAAGCGGCCAAAAGACAGGCCACAGAATTGCGATGCCCTTATCATCGCGCTGGAGCATGTCCGTTCGGACAGACAGCAGCGCCTGCAGTCCGTCATCGAGGCTCAGTATGCAAGACCGCAAAGGCGCCGTCTGATCAGCAAGGTACTCATGATTCTGCTGGTAGTGGCCGCCGGCTTTTACGCCACGATGCTGTATGTCAGCTCGACCATGGAACAGGATACCGATAAAACCATCAGCGCAACGACAGAAAGCGTTCTGACAAATGATCTGCAATCGCTGCCGACTCCGGAAAACACCGACGAAAGGCCCCTTGCTGAAGCCGGCTCCAATAAGGAAGAAGTGATCAAGGCACTGAGCTGGCTTGGCCGCCAGAGCCTGGAGGAATACAAGTTGACCTATCCCCCCAAGGATAATGCTTATTACTATTTCAGGAAGTTACAGGAGCTGGATCCCAATAACATATCAGCTCAATCAGGAATGAAGGAGATTGCGGATCGTTACGCCATACTTGCCGAACAGGCACTGGCGAATAATGAATATGAGAAAACCAAGACTTATGTGTCTCTGGGACTCAGGATCGATCCGGACAACCAGACGTTGCTGTCATTACAGTCTTTGCTCAATACCAGTCAGAGGAGAAGTATTCTGGAGACGATCAAGGCGTTGCTGGGCCTGTCGTAAATGTCAGCAAGTCATTCTCCTGACCCGAATTGTCACGGTTGATTCCCCGAAGCGCCGTTCGCTTCAAGTATTTCCCTGGCCTCACGCTGACGCCGGTTTTCCCATTCGTCGATCAGTGCACGCATGGCTCTTATTTCCTCGGCGCTCAGTCCATCAGTGACCGGCTGATCCGTTTCCGATCCTTCCGCCAGCGCTTCTGTCGGCTCCGCTTCAGGCACTGGTGGCAACAGCGCCGGAATGGTGCCAGGGTCGAGCAGCATGAACTCCGGCCTGGTGGGCGGCAATGCACGGGCGTGCCTTTCTTCCTCGGCCTCTACCGCCTGATTAATGGCCTGTTCACGTAAGAACTGGCGGCGCTGTTCCGAAACCTTGCGGCCCGTATCGTCCACCAGCTGGCCCTTTTCGAACACGAAGACCCTGGGGCCGTCGGTTGTACTGCGATACCACGGCGGCGGCGATCCCGACATCTGGGTAGTACCGGTATCCGGATCGTTCCATTGATACATACGTGCCTGCACAGGCATGATCATCAGGCCGAGCAGTATCAGCAGCAGCCAGGCAACAGGCAGTCGCAAAGCAGCGTTTGTCCGTTTCACCTCTTTCATACCGCCACCCTCATTCAGCGATAGAATGTCAGAAACCCTATAGTACGCCAGCATTTACATTATAGTCGAATGACATTCATCACAATTCTATCCGGTGGTCAGACCGGCGTGGATCGGGCCGCGCTGGATACGGCCATCAGCCTGGATATTCCCCATGCCGGCTGGTGTCCGCGCGGTCGCCGGGCCGAGGACGGCCGGATCGACAGCCGCTATCGTCTCACGGAAACATCCGGCGATGAATACGAACAGCGCACGGATTGGAACGTCCGCGATGCCGATGCGACGCTGATACTGAATACCGGCCCTCTCGAAGGCGGAACCCGGTTGACACAGGCATTTTCCGAAAAATGGAACCGGCCGTACAAACTCGTCGATCTTGAATCTCCCGTATCGGCGCAGGAATGCCGGGACTGGCTGGTGCAGCACAGTGTCCACACGCTGAATGTTGCCGGGCCGCGCGAAAGCAAGCAGCCGGGGATATACCAGCAAGCCCGGGCCTATCTGCAAACGCTGCTTTTGCCATACGCCGGTAGCAGCCAATAATGGATTGGCTGAGCCTCACCATTCTGTGCGCCATCGCGGTTGCCGCCGCCGACGCATTGACCAAAAAATACCTGGCGGACTACAGCACCACCGAGATTCTGCTGGTGCGCTTCGGTTTCTCCGCCGTTCTGCTGGCGCCGCTGCTGCTTTATGCCGGCGTTCCCGAGCTCAGTCCGGCCTTCCTGCTGATAGTCGCTATCATGCTGCCGTTCGAAATTCTGGGCATGCTGCTGTACATGAAGGCGATACGCGATTATCCGTTGTCGTTGACGCTGCCTTATCTGGCTTTCACACCGGTCATCATCACGCTGTTCGCCTTTCTGTTCCTGGGTGAAACGGTCAGCATGGCCGGCTTTATCGGTATTCTGCTGGTCATCGGCGGCAGTTATCTGCTGAATTTTGAGGAGCAACACTTCAAGGCCACCGCCGTGCTGGCGCCTTTCCGTGTAGCGCTGGCCAATCGCGGCTCGCAGCTCATGATGATCGTGGCCTGCATCTACAGTCTCACGGCCGTGCTCGGCAAGGCCGCCCTGGATTACGTGCCACCCCTGTTTTTCGCCGGTTTTTATTTCACCGCACTCGGACTGGCATCGCTGCTGGTCATTGCCACCACCAACCGCGGCGCCATCGGCGGAACACTCAAACATCCGACCGGTGCCCTGCTCGTGGCCGGATGCATGGTCATCATGATCATTACCCATTTCGCGGCGCTGAACCTGGTTGAGACCGCCTACATGATTGCGGTCAAACGCACCAGCCTGCTATTCGGGATCCTGTTTGGTGCCTGGCTGTTCAGGGAAACGCACCTGTCCCGCCACCTGCTGGCCGGCAGCCTGATGGTGCTCGGCGTCTTTTTTATTTATTACGGCTGATGGATAAAGCATGTTGTCCTGTAATGACAGCCTGCCTGTAACCGCTACTAAACCTGCCGGAGTTGTCTTCAGGCAACGATGCGCATATTCGTTCTCAGATTGCCGGCTGAAGCTGCCTCCCACAGCAGACTGTTATCCTGATCCGAACCCCTGCTGTGGGAGGCCCTCTCAAGGGGCGATATTGGTATCAGCTTCTGAGGTCGCATCCTACTGAAAGCTATACAAACTACCAGATCCTGCAGCAGCGGCCTGTGGCCGCGATTGCATGTTATCGCGCCGACACGGCGCTCCTACACTGGGTTGAATATTCTGCTGATGTTTTCTGTGGGAGATGCCTTCAAGAGGCGAACGGAAGTATGACAGGCGGCAAGGAAATGGTTCCTATGCAGAATTTCCGGCAGCCTCAAGGTGTTCCCCTCTGGTAACACACTCAAGATAGGCCCGTTCCAGATCATCGCTGCCGAACCGGCTGCGACATTCCGTGGGTGTGCCCGCAAAGACGATCCGGCCGTCATGCAGGATAGCCATGCGATCACAGACGGCATCCACGTCGGCCAGCAGATGGGTGCTGAAAAACAATGAGCGTCCCTGCCGTTGCAACGCCTGCAGCTCCTGCTTGAAATGCAGACGCGCCTTCGGGTCCAGCCCGCTCATGGGCTCGTCCATGACCAGCAGCGGGCGCTGGCTTAACAGACATGCCATCAGACCGAGCTTCTGCGCCATGCCTTTGGAATACTGACGGACCGGCCGGTCCAGGGCCCGCGACTCAAGGTCAAGCGCCTGCATCAGGCGGACGCTGGCATCGTCATCCGGGCTGACCTCATAAAGCCTGGCCATCATCTGCAGAAATTCCCGTCCCTTGAGGTAATCGGGTGGCATAAAGTGTTCCGGCAGGAATGCGAGCGGCTTTCGTGACCGGACTTCCCGTTGCGGTACATCGAAAATCCTGATGGTACCCGAGTCGATATTGATAAAGTCCAGCAGCGCCTTGATCAGGGTTGTCTTGCCGGCGCCGTTGAGGCCGACCAGCCCCAAGGATTCGCCCTGTTGCACCGTCAGCGAGACACCTTTCAGGACCGCCTGGCGGCCATAGGCTTTATGGACGTCGGTTATTTCCAGGGCGATGTGGCCGGTCTCCATGAAAGCATTTTAGAGAACAGATAAAGCCATTGTCAGTATTTGGGTTAAAAAAGCGTAAGACAGAGATTTCTCGCTGCGCTCGAAATGACAGGCTTAATGCCCGCGCCGATTCCTGTCACCTGGACCCTTTGCCTCTGTCATTTCGACCGAGCGCCATGAGCGAGTGGAGAAATCCCGGTCTGTCGCCTGCTAAAGATAAGCTCTCCACGAGGTCCCTCGGTGCGAACGAAACGCCTGACGGCAGATTTCTCGCTACGCTCGAAATGACAAATGTGATGCACGTGGTTGAATACTGTCATTTCGACCAGCGGGAGAAATCCCGCGGGAACAAGCCCGCCTGTCGACCGCGGGTGGCATGCAAGCGGACTCCTTGGCAACTCGCTGAACCCGGAACACCCGTACGGTGATTCGCCGACGCAGCCGCTTTTCGACACAAACAAAAAGGCCCGCCTTAGGCGGGCCTGCAACGAGTTGAAGTTGCTAGCGTTAAGAGGAGAAAGCCCCTTCTTGTTATAACCCTTTAATAAAGATAAACGGCATTGCAGTCGGGTGAATTCGCGTCGATATCCCAAATTTGCGCACTAGTATCAACGCATGCAGCGGCACTGTAAGTCGGATTACCGGCTGTAGTATCTGTAGAACCACGTACCACGCCGGTATAGGGCTGGCCGTCATCCAGTTTCACATCCAGCTCGCGGATAATATTGACCGGTATCTGAGGACCAAAAAAGTAAGCCAATCGCTCAGTAGTGCTCGCGGCTGAGGTCAGATAATCATCGTTATACCAAAGGATGATGGGTGCCTGAAAAGCATTGATGGGTGCATCATTGCCACTATAAGCTGAAAGTGTAGTTTCCGTGCCGGGATATACACCGGTAATGAAATTCGCGGCACCGAGATGTGCCCACATGGCGGAAGCCTCTGTTACATCAGTGGCGCTTGAACCGTCGATACGCCCGTTCCCATCGCCCCCCGGGCCACTGCCACCGCCGCAACCGGTGAGGTTTGAATCGCCCAGTGCAGCGCAGGCATTGGTAGGGGTCATATCACCCGGCACTGCCCGGTAACGATCGATAAAACCATAGTAGGCCGCCTGAACGCCGGAATTCTGATCCGCCAGATTGCGCACCCGGGCACTGTTGATCAGCTCCTGACCCTTCAGAATGCCGCCAAGCAAAAGCCCGATAATGACCAGGACAATGGCAATTTCAACCAGGGTGAAGCCGCCCTGTTTATTCTTGTTCATGTTTATGTTCATGATGGACATCCTTCCAGCGATTACCGATATTGCATTTCTATATGCAATGGATATGCCAAATATATAACCCTTTGTTTTTCTGTGCATTCCCGTTCCGCCGCCTGCCACAACTTTTAATCGGACGTCAGCAAGCCGGCAGAAATTGTCGAAATTTCGACAATCTCAACAGGCATGGGTAATCATTCAACAAATCAAATTGTTTTGGTGGCAGGTTGAGAATCTACTGTACCATTGCTTCGTATTGCATAGCCGGGTGGCACATGGCCCCGGCTCTGGCCTTGAAACTGTCAACCCCATACTCCGCAGGCCGACATGCGATTATTACGGAATATCCCGTTTCAGTTGAATCTCAATTTCATCAAATCCAGTCTGATACTGGTCGTTTTCCTGCTGTTTCTGACCAACGCCAGTGGTCTGCTCAGCTTCCGCTTCAGCCCGGATCTGGATTTTTCAATCAGCAGTCCATTGATGTCCGCCCGTGCCGCCCAGGAATCACTGCAAACGCTGTCGAACCTTGTCCTGTCGAGGGATTTCCTGATTTTCATCGTGATCGGCCTGACACTGAGTCTGCTGCTGCCGGCATTATCACCGCTTCCAGGGGCCATACTCACGGTGCTGCTGGCCGTGCCGCCGTTCTATCTCGCCCACGAGGGCTGGTTGAACCAGGCCATCCTGCCCAAGGAATATTATCTGCTAACGATATTCATTATCTATGCCGTCCACGTCCTGGTCAGTTATTTCCAGGAAACAAAGGCCAGGCAGAATGTCATCAATACCTTCAGTCATTTTGTGCCGCCGGAAATCGTCAGGGAGATATGCCGCAGCGGCAAGCAGATCAATCTGGACGGTGAGTCCCGCCTGATGACGGTACTGTTCGCGGATCTGGTTGATTTCACCAGTGCGGCGGAAAGAATCAGCCCGAAGGAACTGACGCGGTTACTGAACGACTACTTCACCGCCATGACCCGGGTTCTGCATAATTACGGCGTCACTATCGACAAATACATCGGTGACTCGATCATGGCTTTCTGCGGTGCACCGCTGCTCCAGCCTGATCATGCTGATCGATCAGTCGCGGCCGCACTGGATATGCAGAAGGAATTGAAAAAACTGGCTGACGAATTCGCCGGGCACGGCTGGCCTGCATTCAATATGAATATAGGCATCAACACCGGCCTGATGAGCGTCGGCAACATGGGGACACAATACAGAATTACCTACACGGTGATCGGCGATGCCGTCAATATCTCCTCAAGGCTCGAGAAGCTGACCCGTGAATATGGCGTCCCGATTATTGTCAATGGCACCACCCGCGAAGCCACCAAAAAAATCAGATACCGGTCCCTGGATCACATTAATATCAAGGGCAAGCAGAGCAAGATTCGCATCTATCAGCCGCTGTGCCTGCTCGAAGAGACCAGTACTGATCTGGAAGCCCAGGTGAAGCTGAGTGACGAAGCCGTAAACCAGTACATCAATGGTAATCACCGCGAAGCACTTGATCGTTTCCGGGATCTCAACAGACAGTATCCGCAGGACGGTTTTTATACTGCCATGCTGAACAAGATCAGCTTGCAGACAACTTCTTCAAACTCGTAGCTGCACCCGCAGCGTGATAACAGAGATTTGCAAGGTGTCATTTCGAAGATGGCCGAGACCGGATTTCTCGCTACGCTCGAAATGACCATATTTTGCACCGCGTATTGAATCTGTCATTTTGAGCGTAGCGAGAAATCTGCCGTAAGCCCCATGCAACCAGGCTGTTTGTTAAAATCAACTCAGAACCAGTCCTCTGCCAAATCCCGCCAATCAGGATTCATGCCTGACACCAGCGTATCCTTTTTCTCGCGCCGCCACTTCTTCACCTGCTTCTGGCTTCTCAGAGCAGCCAGTATGTCAGCGGTCTCTTCAAAGTAAACCAGTTTGATGATATTGTATTTTTCAGTAAAGCCTTTTATCAGCTTGTGTCTATGTTGATAGATCCGATGTGTAATATTATTGGTGACGCCTACATACATCACACGATTGTTTTGATTGGTCAGAATATACACGTAGTAGCTTCCTGCTACCGCCATCGGACTCTCCTGATGAAAAATCAGATTTCTCGCTGCGCTCGAAATGACAAGACTTATATCGGGCCCAAGCCTTGTCATTTCGCCTGCCGTCTCGATCCCTGGTTCGTGTCATTTCGACCAGCGTAAGAAATATCCATTTTGTAAAATGCCTATTCAGAACCTCTGTGATCCGAAGGTTCGTCCTGTTCTTCCAGGGACTCCAGCCGCTGCATAAGAAAGCGCAGTTCATGCTCATCCTCAATGTCGCCACTTTCTATCAGTCCGCCGATCAACACCCTTGCGGCCTCAATCCTGCCCATGTCTTCCAGCGTATAAATATGGAGCTGTCTGGCCCAGTGGGGCACTGAAGCATCCGTCACATTATCGGCCAGCAGCGTCGCATACTGCAGCGCCAGCTCCTGGTCCTTAAGCTGATACTTCGCGACATAAACCGCGTGAGCCAGCCACTTCCAGCGCCGATTGGGTGCCTCAAGAAACTTCTGCGCGACAAAGTCCAGCATGATCCTCTTCCGATCGGAATCATTGACTTCGGCATAGACCCGGCTGGCCAGCAATAATGGATAGCCTGACCTGGAGTCCAGATCCAGAAGCAAATCCAGCCAGTTCACCAGCCTGCCGTAATCCAGTTCACGGAAGGACAGGCTCAGACCGGGTTGATAATCGAACGATTGCAGCCAGAGCGTCAAAACCCTGGCAAGCGTGAGGTTATCTCCAAGGCCCCACAGCGCAATGGATTCTGGCGGCGGTGCAGACGGCAGGTCCTGTTTCGCTGCCTGTAACGGCTGGCGCGTATATCCCCAGCCCAGTTGCATGAATAACAATATGAACAGTAACAGTACGCAAACGACAGGTACATCTGCCACAGGACGTTCACTTGCCCTTGAGAATACCGGCCTCATAAGTTCTTTCGGTAAAAATCGAAAATGGTTGCAACTGTCAGAAGCAAGACCGCTATTACAGTCTGTATTATATTTTCATAAAAAACAGCCGATTCTATCCGGCCGTAAAGCAGCCATTCGGTGCGGGCAAAATTCCACAGGTCAGGAAGGACAACATATATCGCATGCAGAACCTGGCCTGCAAAAAGATTGATATTGCCGCCAGCTTCCAGTATCGGGCTCTGGCTTAACAGCAACAGGTCGGCTATCGTCCTGGAAAGGATATATAGCGCCAGAACGATTAGAAACGACAATGTATTATTCTGGACAGCCGTAATAATGAACATACTGAACGCAACTACAATACTCAATTCCAGAAACAGACTGACTGACCATGCCAGTGAAATGGCTGTTTCGCTGGATAAAATCAATGGAATCGAAACCAGTAGCGCGATGACCAGTGCAGCGCCGATAAAACCGGTCAACTTTCCGATAATGTAAACGGCGCGTGGCAAATCCAGCGACACGAACAGATTGAGCTGTCTGTCCGCTAATTCATGCTGAACGCTGTTAATCACCAGCAGGCTGGCGATCAGAACTGACATGAAACGAGCGAGAAATGTGTAAATCGCCAGACGCATCTCATGCGATTCGGTCAGCGTCAGGGTGCCGGCGAAGTCAGCAGCAAACCAGCACAAAGTTACGCTTATCAATGACAGCAGGAGAGTTCTGCTTCTATAGGCACTGATCAACGTATATTGTGCAATCGTCAGGACTTTAGATAAGTATCCCATCTGGTACCGGTTTCCTCTGGACTCCGGCCACTATTCAATAATATATTGAAATATATGACATTTACCAATCGCCTGGAGCCTCTTCTGACGGCTGCGATGCTGCTTTTGCTGCATACAGCCATTTCGCTGGGTCCGGAAAACGCAATTGCAAAGTCTGTCATCCTGGCTCATCTGGGCTTCTTCCTTTTATGGCAGCCTATCTGGCGCGGCGACCAGAAGCTCAACTGGCAAAACACCCTTGTATTCCTGGTGTTGACAGTCATATTCCTTTACTGGCTGGACTGGTGGCTCATTACCGGCTGGTTGATTCTGCTGATAGGCCTGACAGGGGGCCGGATAGCGAGAAGTACCAGTGAACGCAATGTCAACATTATCATACTGTCCTTCCTGGTCATTGAGCTCCTGATCAAGTGTGCCGGTAATCTTTTCCCCATAAGGCTTACACCGGGAATATCCGGTTCCTTCGACACATTATTAGTCATTCTGCCGCTGATCATCCTGTTTCTGCCCAAACCTGCCAAGAGGCAGGCTGACAACAGGCAGCCGATTGATTTGTTCAGTGCAATTACTACGTCACTATTAGCCAGTCTGCTATTGCTTGGCAGTCTGATCAACAGTTATCCGCTGACCGACAAGGATTATATATACGCTGTCATTCAGACGTTCCTGTTCATAGGCATCTTTCTTTTATTAATCAGCTGGCTTGTCTCACCCAAAACGGGATTCAGTGGCCTGGCGCAGCTGTGGACACAGTCACTGTTGAATATAGGCACACCGTTTGAACAATGGGTGAGCAATATAGCGTCCCTGAGCAGCGAAACGACCACGCCCGAGGAATTCATTGAAACAGCAACGGAGAGACTTCTGAGTCTGCCGATGATTGAAGGTGTTAAATGGCACGTCGGCGATCAGAACGGGACGCATGGCATCGAGGGTCGTAATTCAACCGATATACAGTCGGTTAATCTGTTTGTGCGAATTATGACCAGCCGATCACCGGGGGCTACCCTAATACTGCATTTCAAACTGCTGGTGACTATTATCGATCATTTCTATGTCGCCAAACTGCAGGAACGCAAGCTGGCGCGTCAGGCCCATCTTCAGGCCATTCATGAAACCGGGGCCCGGGTCACCCATGACATCAAGAACCTGCTGCAGTCGCTAAGCAATCTGACCGCCATCATTTCCAGCGATTCCGAGACCCGCCAGCAGGACACCTTTGCGCTTCTGGAACGCCAGTTACCCCTGCTGACTGAACGCCTGCAGCTTGCGCTTGATAAACTGCAGGCCCCATGGCCGGCGGATACCCCTGCTCAGGAATCCCTGATGACATGGTGGGAACAACTGAAACACAGAAATCTTTACGAGACTGTTACCTATCACTCCAGTATCACCCACGACAAGTCCATTCCCGTAGAATTGTTCGACAGCGTCGTCGACAACCTGCTGGAGAATTATCACGCAAAGGAGCAAGTGCATACCGGTATTACCGCGACTGTTTCAGCTACCAGCACTGAGGAATACCTTGAGCTGGAAATCTGCGATACCGGTCCGCCGATTCCGGAGGATATCGCGAAAAGACTGTTTAAGGAGCCTCTGAAGTCTTCGGCAGGACTGGGGATAGGTTTGCTGCAGGCCCATGATCTGGCTGAACAACTGGGGTATCACTTGGAACTTAAACATAATGAGGAAGGCAATGTTTGCTTCGTATTACATAGTGAAACGCGAAGCACAGTTTAGTTAAGGAAGTTTCTTAGCGGACAACATAGTACTCAACAGTATTGGGCGCGTCATCCAGACCGTAATATCATCAAAGTTATCCTTGATAGGTGGACCACCCTGGTATTCGTGTTCATCAGGATCCGATGCGTCGGGGATATTGAGACCGTTTCTCTCCCGATCCGGGCCGGTCGAATAGACGATAAAAACGGGTGTATTGTCCCCGGAAGATGTTAGATCTCTTGAACCGCTATCTATAATTTGCTTGATTATCAAGTTTTCATCAGGTGTCGTATCCAGAGTAAAGCCTGCACCATTAGTAAAAGTTTCATCCACACGATAACGCCAGTAACCAAGCCAGGGATCACCGTTTGAACTGCGGGGCGAACCCCATGGATCGGTCTCCGGAATACCCAGTACTTTCCAGGGCAATATACCTTCTTCATCACATTGGGGATCGCCTGCAGAAACGGGGAGACCATAACCGGCACTTGTCGGATCTGCTTCAAAAGTGGGGCATGGTAAAGCCTCATTGATTACGGCATAACCGAGAAGTGCCTGTTTGATTTCCTCCAGTTGTTCATTCACCATTCTGCGATCTCTCTGCTCCACCTGGGTGGCCAGTGGAATGAGTAGCCCACCGATCAGCAGACCCAGAATGAACAGGACAATCGCCAGTTCAAGCAATGTGAAGCCGCGGGCAATATCTAGTTTGACCGTTGACATCTGCGAATCTCGTGATAATTACCGAAATCGTTATCATTCAAACAATAAATAATGTCGTTGAAATCAGTCGACGGATCGTAGTGATAAATCTTCACGGAATCATCTCCCGCAGTATTATTGTAATTATTAAATTCTGTGATGTTATCCCCCGATAGTGCAGGTGTTGGCGCTTCGAGATAGTTGTCCGTCGCATTCTTTTCATCAGCCGGGTCGTTGACATCGGCAGGCGGTGCAAGCCGGCTCTGGCCAAGTGCAGGGAGCTTATCCTGGCTGAATATCACCATAGCTGAAAAGTCCTCAAGATAGTTTCCGGCACTATCCACCAGGCGAATACAGCGGGTCCCATTACCACACACAGGACAAGGGGGTATAGCAAGAGGGTCTGGAAGCTCTGGGGGTGTCGGGCATGAGGACCAATCAGCTCCCCCGGGCTGGTAGAGATCGGCTACAATATAAAAAAAGTGATCTTTCCAGTGTTCCCACATGCGCTGGTATTTCTTATTATCATCGGTTGAGTCAACTGTAAGGCCATGTGGAGCGCCAGTAGTCAGGTCACAGTCTGATATGAGGTCGCCCGTTTTCCCGGTAATAGCATTGCTATCGTCGATAACATCAGGCAGTCTGCCCGCCAGAATAGTACCATCGCTGCTACGGTCATCGTAGACTGTATTCGGTCTGTAATCGGTATAATCCATGGATGCTGGAAAGGGCAGGCTGTAAACATCCGATGCATTACCCGATGAATCGTTGCCATATTTAGCCAGGCAGCCTGCAACCCACTGGGTTAAGTTGTCTATATCAGTATCACTGTAATCATCAGTAAGATCGAAGAATTCATTAATTTCCGCGTAAAGGGGACCGCTAGGAAAGTCATTACGAGCCTGGATAGCATTCCAGATATCGTCTCTTGTAATGTAGATGATTTTGTCATTGACATACTGGTTGGCATAATCAGCCGGATCTCTGTTGATCGTTCCTAAAATAAATGAGTCTGTGTCATCCGCTACATTCGTTAAAGCATGATTCTGAATGCCTGCAGTACTATCCTCATCCAGATAATTACTGGCTACATAGTTCCCGCCGCATATATCAGCACCGGATACATTATCTCTGTTCTGCGCTTTTATGCTCTCTCCCGGTGCGAATATGACCGCCACCGGTCTGTCATCCGGCTGCTGACCTGCAATCACTGTTGAACCATCACTGGCATAGGTTTCGAATGTCCCATTGGTATCCGCATTGAGCATATCTGGACTTGAAGAACCACTACTCTTGTACTGGCCTGATACTGCATACCAGAGACATTCACCGGCACTGTCCTTTAATGGTGTGATGCCAAGAGTCTTCCAGGGCAAGCGACCGATACTGTTCTCATACCGACTGCCACAGGTGCCATGTGAGCCTCCCTCGGTTATTGCGCCGGTTTCATCAATGTCTGGACAGGGCAAAAAACCGTGCTCGCCTGGATTAGGAGGATTGGGCGGTGTTGATCCTCCCGTCTCCTGATAAGTAACTGCATAGGCTATTAATGCTTCCTTGGCCTGAGCCAGTACCCTGGCATCATGCTCATCCTGGGCGGCCTGGATGGCTGCGGCACTCAACCGGCTTATTAAAAAGTAGGAGGACCCTACAGCCAGGATCAGCAGAAAAATGAGAAATACGACGCCTTTGCTTTTATCGTATTTGATCGGCATTGAATGGGTTCGAATCTATTTCTCGCCAGAGTTGGACGGTTCATAGCTCTCACCGACTTTCAGTGGTACTGCAGAGCCCCTGCCGGGCACGAGAATTCTGATCCGCCCGGTCTTCTTGTCTATCGACTTGATCTCCAGACTTCCGAGGCTCAGATCACCTCTCAGGGTATTGGTATCGTTCAGCCAGGCCGTGCTGTCACCCTGCTGCTTGCTGACAAAACCCTTGAAATTGACTGATTTATCGAAAACTTCCGGGGCTTTCGCTTCCTGTTCCGCCTGCCGGTCAGCGACGGTTGGCTGGACCGGTTCCGGGGCTACGCGCGTATAGCGCAGCGTGTCCAGTTTCAGGCGCTGTTCGGGCGTGGTGAAGAAACGCCCCAGTTGCTCGGCACCGGCCTGGCCGGGTATGGCTGCAATAATGACAGGCAGCAGAGCGAATCGCATGAGAACGTTCATGACAGGGTAATCTCCTCGCCGGAGGCGAGCTGCAGGTTGAACCATATAAGCTCGCACTCGGCACTGACATTGGTGGCACTTTCCGAAATGGCAATGACCCTGTCCTTACGCCTCATTTCACAACTTGAAACGGTATAAATACCCGGCGCTACCCGGTCGAGGGTTGTCAGAAGCCTGGTCAGATCCGCTTCGTGGGCCATTTCGAGCCTTAACGTCATGGTGGTGGCCTGGAGCGTATAGCGACCCAGATTGACAGGGACAGGTTGTTCGATACCTGACCGCGCGCTGATCTCATAGCGCAGGGAAGGTATCTTCAGCCGTTCACCTGCCTGCCGGAGCGCTTCTATCCAGTCGAGCCTGCGTTCCCTTCCCACAACACCCTTGTTATATAGCTCGACAAAACCGGGATAATACTCGGCGATGAGCTTTTCCTGTTCGTCGACCGCAAGATATTTACTGCTTATGGAATTGAATT
>CAZFUS010000045.1:0-19765 GCA_964522485.1 uncultured Enterobacteriaceae bacterium
GGACTGAGAGAGACCCTTGGACCTGATCCGGTTAGTACCGGCGTAGGGAAGCCCGCACCTCTCCACCCCTGGGGCGCCAGCCGCTGTTTCAGCGAAGAGGTTAATTGATGAGCGCAATCCCAGACAAATTTATCAGTCAACAGGCCCTGGTGGACAGTGCCGCTGTTCAGCCGTTTCCGAATTCGCACAAGATCTACGTGACCGGCAGCCGGGCCGATCTCCATGTACCGATGCGCGAAATCAGCCAGACCGACACACAAAGCGATGCTGGCACACGCCGCAATCCGCCACTGACGGTTTATGATACCTCCGGACCGTATACGGACCCGGCGATAACGATCGATATCCGCACCGGACTGAGAGCGCTGCGGGGTGGCTGGATCGCCGAGCGTAATGATACAGAAATGCTGAATGGCCCGAGTTCAGACTACGGCCGCGCCCGGGTCGCGGATCCGGCGCTGGCCGCGTTGCGCTTCCCGCAGGTACCGTCGCCACTGCGGGCCAGGACCGGCTCCAATGTCACACAGATGCACTATGCCCGCCGCGGTATTATCACGCCGGAAATGGAATATATTGCCATCCGCGAAAACCAGAATCTGCAGGCTCTGCAGGACGAAACCCTGAAACGCCGCCATCCGGGGCAGGCCTTTGGCGCGAATATTCCCGATGTGATTACCCCCGGGTTCGTGCGTGACGAAGTCGCGCGTGGCCGCGCCATTATCCCGGCCAATATCAATCATCCGGAAAGCGAGCCCATGATCATCGGCCGCAATTTCCTGGTGAAGGTGAATGCCAATATCGGTAACTCGGCCGTGACTTCATCCATTGCGGAAGAGGTCGAGAAAATGACCTGGGCGATTCGCTGGGGCGCTGATACGGTCATGGACTTGTCCACCGGCAGGAACATCCATGAAACCCGGGAATGGATCACTCGCAATTCACCGGTGCCGATCGGCACCGTGCCGATCTATCAGGCGCTTGAGAAAGTGGATGGCAAAGCCGAGGAACTGAACTGGGAGATATTCCGCGACACGCTGATCGAACAGGCGGAGCAGGGGGTTGATTATTTTACCATTCACGCCGGTGTGCGCCTGCCGTACGTGCCGCTGACCGCCAGGCGCGTCACCGGTATCGTCTCGCGCGGCGGTTCGATCATGGCCAAGTGGTGTCTGGCGCATCATCAGGAAAGTTTCCTGTACACGCAGTTCGAAGAGATCTGCGAAATCATGAAAGCCTACGACGTGGCGTTCTCACTCGGAGACGGTCTGCGGCCGGGTTCGATTGCCGATGCCAATGATGCAGCGCAGTTTGCCGAACTCAAAACGCTGGGTGAACTCACACAGATCGCCTGGCAGCATGACGTGCAGGTAATGATCGAGGGTCCCGGCCACGTGCCCATGCAGCGCATCCAGGAGAATATGGACAAGGAACTGGCCGAGTGCCAAGAGGCGCCGTTCTATACACTCGGCCCGCTGACTACGGACATTGCACCCGGATACGATCACATCACCTCGGCGATCGGAGCGGCGCAGATCGGCTGGTATGGCACCGCGATGCTGTGTTATGTCACGCCCAAGGAACATCTGGGTCTGCCGGACAAGGATGACGTCAAGGAAGGGATCATCACCTACAAGATCGCCGCACATGCTGCCGATCTGGCCAAGGGCCACCCGGCCGCGCAGGTGCGTGATAATGCTTTATCGCGGGCGCGGTTTGAATTCCGCTGGGCGGATCAGTTCAATCTCGGTCTGGATCCTGATCGTGCCAAGGAATTTCACGATGAAACCCTGCCCAAGGAAGCCCATAAACTGGCACATTTCTGTTCCATGTGCGGGCCGAACTTCTGTTCCATGAAGATCACCCAGGAAGTGCGCGAATATGCCGAACGTAAGGGGCTTGACAGTCCCGAGGAGGCGCTCGATCAGGGGCTGCAGGAGAAGGCCGCAGAGTTCCGCCAGCAGGGAGGCGATTTGTATCACAAGGCTTAGTGTTTTCAGGCGGGTAACACCGGAATAACAAGGCGATACAGCGCGCCGTCGGGCAGCTGGAGCGTTGAAAGGGGATGGAGCATTGGCGGCAGTGCTGGACAGTCTGATTGCGCGTTCACCCGATGCCGAACTGACGGCACGCCGGATCGAGCAGATGCGCTCGGAACCGGAACTGAACCAGCGTATAGAACGGTTACCGCAGGAGCGGCTGGCGGAATTGATCACCGTGATCGGCATCTCCGCTTTCCTGTTCCGTTTTCTCTGCAGTCACGGTAACTGTCTGGATGATTTCCAGCAGCCACCCGAATACGCTTTTAAGCCGCAGGGCAATCATGATTTTGCTTCCCTGAGGCGTTACAAATACCGCGAGCTGTTGCGGCTGACACGGCTCGATCTGGCAATCGCCGACGCGCAGTACCCGCGTGTACTGACCGGTCTGACGCGGCTGGCCGAACAGACCCTGAAAACGAGCCTGTCTATTCTGAATAACGATTCTGATACGCTGCCGTTATGCATACTCGGTCTCGGCAAGCTCGGGGCGGCAGAGCTGAATTTCAGCTCCGATATCGATCTGATATTTGTCATGGCCAACCGGGAATCAATCAGCAGCGATCTGCATGACTATCAAAAAGAGGTTATGAACCGTATTCGCCATCTGAGCCGCAATCTTGAAGAACAGACCCCTGAAGGTTTCCTTTACAGAGTGGATCTCAAACTGCGGCCATGGGGACGGAGCGGGCCACTGGCTATGTCGGTGGATGAAACCGAACAATACTATGAAGGCAGTTCGGAAAGCTGGGAACGGTTCGCCTGGTTGCGAGCCCGGGTAGTCGCTGGCACAGACACGCTGGGCCAGGATTTGCTGACGCGCATGCAACCGTTCATTTTTATGCGTTCTCTGGCAGCTGCGGATCTGGATCGCTTTGTGCAAATCAAGTCAGATATGGCGGATCACCGGCACCGGACCGGCAGCTGGAATGTCAAGGTAGGTGAAGGCGGAATTCGTGATATTGAATTCTTTGTACAGATGCTGCAAATCGTCAATGGTTCCACTCATGCCGAGCTGCGTACTACCAACACGCTCACGACTCTGCAGGGACTGGTTGCTACCGGTCTGCTGGATGCGGAGGATGCTGATGAAATCCGAAGCAGTTACCTGTTTCTGAGGCGGCTGGAAAACCGGCTGCAGATGATCGATGAACGCCAGACCCATGATCTGCCGGAAGATGTCTCACAACGGCGGCTGGTTGCACGTTCGCTGGGATTCAAGGGCGACGGTGATGAACCGCTGCAGGCGTTCGAGGCGGCCCTGAAAGAACACCGGCAGCGGGCCAGTAACTGCTATGAACGTATACTGCCTGACAGCGATGCCTGAGGATGCTGCGCTATGACCTTTGACCCGCGTATCGATACCCATACCCGGACCGCGCTTGAGTCGGCCTGGCATCGGGATTCGGCCGCCGCCAGCCTGGAACGCTGGCTGGATCTGTGCGCACAGGAAAACTGGGGAACCATCCCGCAAAACCTGCCACTGCTGGTCCAGGTCTTTGGCGCCAGCTGGTATTTTACCCGCTTCGTGTTTTATCGCGGTCCGGCGATCGTGCCGCTATTCGATCAGACTGATGAACAGGCTTTACAGGCGGAGGTTGTCCGCGACCGGATACGGGCGATTGATATCAGCCAGCCGACCGAGGAGGCACTGGACGCGCTGCGAATCGTCAAGAATGAGATCATGCTGCAGATCCTGCTGGCCGATCTGCGCCGTGTACTCGATCAGCGTGCGCTTGAGCTGTGTCTCTCGGTGCTGGCCGAGGCTACACTCGCACGCGCCCTGCAGATCTACAGTTATGCCATGGCGCCGGAGCTGGATAATCACCTGGGCGTCCTCGGCATGGGACGGATGGCTGGGGAAGAGATGAATTTCGGCTCTGACCTGGATCTCATTTTTCTGTATCCGCACGGTTCGCAGACCATCCTCGAGCAGGCTTCAAAGTTGATACGTGCGCTGTTGCGCGGTATCGCCATGGCGGCGCCGGCTGGCAGGCTCTATGACGTGGATATGCGTTTGCGGCCGCATGGTGCCGCCGGTGTCCTGATCACTTCCGACCAGTCATTCAGCGAATATCATGCTGCCGATCGGGATATCTGGCAGCGCCAGTTGATGACACGCTGCCGGCCGGTGATCGATGGTGATGGTCTGGCGAGTAATGTTTTGGCCCGGGTTAACGGCTATATCTACGCCGACTACGAACCAGACATGCTGCGCCGCGAAATCCGCTCCATGCGTCTCCGGGTTCAACATGAGCTGGGCAGTCCGGCCGGGCGTTATGAAATAAAACGCGGACGGGGCGGGATCATGGATATTGACTTTATCAGTCATTATCTGCAGCTCACACATGGCCACGTTGAACCTGCGTTGCAGGTGGCGAGCACGCGTACTGCACTGTCGTTATTACGTGAACGGGATTTTCTGACAGCCGATCAGTTTGATTGCCTGATACGAGGCTATGATTTTCTCAAGCGTCTTGAAGGAAGACTGCGCGTATTTGATATGAAGCCGGTCAGTTCGATACCACAGGAACCGGAACTGCTTGTTGAACTGGCCCGGGCTATGGACTGTCATCATACAACCAATATGATGCCCGGTCAGGTATTGCTTGACAGTTATCGGACAACGGCAGACAGCATCCGCCAGGTATTTGATGAAATAGTGCCGGACGGTTAGAGGATAGAAGATAGAAGCCTGGAGGGTAGCTACATCCTATTCACTATCAATCCTCTACCCTCTATCATCTATCGCCTATCCTCTATTAACTATGATCTACTATCCATCCTTCACCCCGTCCAGACTGACCACGGCTTCTTCACCTATCACTTCGGCTCTGTGTATTACTCCGGCGGGTATCAGAACAAAATCACCGGCTCTCAGATTCAGTTGCTCGTGTTCGGTGATTATCCGCAGGCAACCGGCCAGCACGGCATCGATTTTGTCCGTTGCATGACTGTGTTCTGGGAATACGGTCCCCGGCGGATACGTATAGCGCGTACAGTGGTAGCCCATGGATTCGAGTTTACTGAACAGGGCGCTCTCACTGTGTTCACCACCAGCCAGCTCAATGTGCCGGGCTTCCAGTTTTTGCAAAGAACGATCCTCCGGCGCCTGGTTTAATGTATCAGGATTCATGGCTGAATCCTGATGGTGTCAGATTGCAGTATTCGGTACTTTGCAACCGGTAGACAGTTCACGCAGACGATGCGTCTCAGATGACTATTGACGATCCGGCCGCAGCATTTTCCACTTATGACACACAATAGGCATATTATACAATCATTGACTGTTATACGTAATCGGACCGGATTTGGAAACCATGTCAGCTATTGACGCCCATGACCCATGCTTGGGTACTCCCGGATCAGTTCTGCCGAATGGCAATAAGCAACTGCAGCGCTGTATTATCAAGCGCGCGGGCAGAGCACGATTGACCGCCTGGCAACCGGATACAGTCGCCTGCTCTCAGATAATAAGTCATCCGGCCCGTAATCAATTCCATCCGGCCGTTGATGACCGTCCATATCTGATCTCGTGTATGTGTATGGACATCCAGCATCATGCCGGGATCATGGTTTTGCAGATGGCAGCGGAACCCCTGAGTTTTAAACTGTCTGGTCAGCCGGTTCACAAATAGCGGTATATCCTGATGTGGAGTTGTCAGGCTGATGACTTCCACCCGCTGAAAAACACTGTTGACTGCATCAGATTCGTTATCAATTTTGCGAACGCAATTCCGGCCGCCGGCCTTGGCATTATACAGCGCTGTATCCGCCTGTTGAATCAAATCGGTTAATTTGTCGCTGTCATCCGGCAGTAGACTCGCCACCCCGAAGCTCACGCTGATGTAAGGACCGGTTTCGGAAGCACAGTGGGGGATTTTCAATGCCTCGACACCGTGGCGTATCTCCTCGGCAAGATGCAGGGAGGTGGTGATATCGGTGTTACCGAGAACAATCGCGAATTCCTCACCACCGTAACGGGCTGCCAGGTCGCCGGCGCGGCGGCAGTACGAGCGTAGCAGCAGAGCAATCTGTTTCAGGCACAGATCGCCGGCCAAGTGACCGTAGATATCATTGTAGGCCTTGAAACAGTCGATATCCGCCAGAATCAATGCCAGGGGTTCATGATTGCGGAGACTACGTTGCCATTCACGAGACAGGAATTCGTCCAGGTGCCGCCGGTTCGAAATACCCGTAAGACCATCCTGGGAAGACAGTGCCTGCATACGCTCGGCCAGTGCCTGAGCCTTGTTCTTTTCCTGCCTCAGATCTTTTTCGATACGCAGGCGGTTGGCCAGATCGTCACGCAAGTCCTCGTTCAGTATTTCTACGTGCTGCCGTTCATGTTTAAGCTGGGCCAGCAATTCATCATGTTCGATGGATTTTCTGAGCGAGTCCACCAAGGAACGATTGAGGCGGAAAGCGATCAGGATTAGAAATAGCATGAACATCAAAATCAGCAGGCCGATGGTATGGCGGATATCGTTAGCCGAAAACAGAAAACCCACTCCCATGGGTAGCAGGCTGGGAAGCACAAAACACAGATAGACGCTGAGCTTGATGGAGTAGGTGGCTAAAGCGGCCGATGATAGCGCGCAGACGTACAGAACTGCCATGCACGTATAAAGCAGCGCCAGGTTCGGGTCAACGCCATCCGGAATCAGCACGAATCCTGTCAGACCCCACACCAGTGCAGACAGCACGGTCGTGGCAGCGTAGGCAATGTGCCAGCGCCTGGCGTAACGCTGACGATCGGTTCTCCTGAAATACCAGTGAATTTGTGCGTAGCGAACGCCTGATATCAGCAGGAAGGCTATGAACCAGGCGCTAAGTATGTGTACGGGAGTATGGGGAAGAAACACCAGCACCAGCGTAATGCCGGCTGCGAATGTCGCCAGCACCGCAAGACGCGCCTGATCGTAGAGCAGTTCTGTTTGTTGTGCATACATAGGCGGAATGATTCAGATGGCCGGCCCCTGATGCCGGGTGTCGATGCCCATAGGTAACTATTCGGCAGGTGTGGTGATGGCTGAATAGTGTTCTAACCAGCGGCTCCCCTCGTCGCTGAATCAGTGGCGGTTGGCAAGCAGAAAGCTTTTAATGTTGCCGACGCAATATGCCGATTCCCCTGAAGCAGTTATTAAAATGCCTGGATCAGCTGATGCGCCTGCGAAGAGTTTCATGTTTGCCCCCGCTCCACCAACCGATGCTCAAACATGCCAGAAAAGACAGACAAAAACCCGGTACCAGTTCATATAATTCAAACCAGCCACCCTGAAACTGCGGCCACATCAGAACGGTGAGTCCACCCGTCAATATACCGGTCATGGCGGCCGGCCCGTTCATGCGGTGCCAGTAAAGCGCCAGCAGCAGGGTTGGCCCGAAGGCCGCGCCAAAACCGGCCCAGGCATAAGCCACCAGATCCAGAACCTGGCGCTCTGGTTCAAGTGCCAGCCACATGGCCAGGACGGCGATGATCAGGACGCCGCTGCGCCCCACCCGGATCCGCTGTACGGTGGTCAGACGCGTGCTCTTTGGCAGCAGACTATACAGGTCCTGAGTAAGTGCGGAAGAAGCCACCAGCAGCTGTGAATCGATGGTACTCATGATGGCGGCCAGGATAGCGGCCAGACACAGTCCGGCGATAGCCGGGTGAAACAGCAGTTCGACCAGAATGATAAAGACTTTTTCGCTGTCCGCACCTGTCAGTGGCGGTGTGATCAGGCCGTGGCCGGCAAGGCCGATGATCAGGGCAGCAGCCATGCAAAGCGCCGTCCAGGTGACGGCGATGCGCCGGGCCGGTCCGATAAGTGCCCGCGAGCGGATGGCCATGAATCGCACCTGGATATGCGGCTGGCCGAAATAGCCCAGACCCCAGCCAAGGAGGGAGACGATTGCCAGCGTTCCCAGCGGCGCGCCATCGCGATTTCTCCAGGGATTGCCCAGATTAGGATTCACCTGTTCCAGGTTAAGCATCAGACCATCCCATCCGCCCAGCCGGGAGCAGGCAAGCAGGGCAACAGCCACCAGTGCCGCCAGCATAAGCAGACCCTGCAGCAGATCGGTCCAGGCAACGGCGAGAAAACCGCCGAACAGCGTATACAGCATTACTGTCAGGGTTCCCAGACAGACAGCCCAGCCATACGGCATAGCAAATACCGCTTCGAACAGTTTACCTGCCGCGACCAGCCCGGCGCTGGTATAAAAAAGGAAAAATGTCAGGATCATGAGACCGCAAAGCAGGCGCAGGTGATGACGATCCTGTCCGAACCGGTGCTGGAAAAACTGCGGCAGGGTGAGTGCGTTGCCGGCCGCCTCACTGGCACTGCGCAGGCGACCTGCAACCAGTATCCAGTTCAGCAGGGTGCCGATCAGCAGGCCCAGTGCTATCCACCCGGCTTCGAAGCCGGCGAGGTAGGCGTAACCCGGCAGACCCAGCAACAGCCAGCCACTCATGTCCGATGCGCCGGCGCTGAGTGCGGTCACCCAGCGACCCAGCTGCCGGCCGGCCAGCAGATAATCGGTAATATCGCCGGTGCGGCGGTAACCGTACACCCCGATTATCAGTACGATCAGCAGGTAAATGCCAAATGCCGCTCCAAGCAGCGCTGTTTCAGTGTTCATCCCGGGCCTCGTCAGTGTGAGGCGAGGAATAACCATGTTGATGCAGGGCCGAATCGATAAACGACTGCCAGACCGCATTCGGTGTCCAGACAGCCTGCAGGTCTGCGTACGCTTTGCTGAGGGCTACCTCTTTCCGGATCACGCGATAAAGAAATACGAAGGCGGATACACGCCAGTTCAGCGCACAGTGAACGAACACGTGTTGTTGCGCGCGCGCCTGCATGGTCTGGAAAAAGGCTTCCAGATTGGCTACTGCCGGTTCTTTGAAATTGACGGGGATATGTACATAGTCACAGCCGGCATGACTTACCCTGGCTGCTTCATCGGCCACAGCACCGGGTGAGTCCCGGAGGGCCAGATTGATAACGCAATCGAAGTACCGTCCAATAATGACGAACTGATCCGCCTGTGGCTGTCCGGCAGTCGCCAGACGCTGATCGATGCGCCGGTAATTGCGGATGTTCAGTAGCTCGGTTTCCGACACGGCTTGTTCCCCGGTCTATTCTGTCATTGTAACGGTATGCTGGAGGCACTGCCTGTCGGTAGTGAGTCAGTTACACTGGCGGCAAACGATAAAGGGAGACGTTCAGGTGAAGCGTTTGCAACATAAAACGGCGGTAGTTACGGGAGCCAGCAGCGGCATCGGTGCGGCTATCGCCCGGAAATTCGCGCGTGAAGGCGCCCGGGTCGTTGTCCATTACCGGCAATCGGCGCACCGGGCCCAGACCCTGGTCAAGGCCATCCAGGCCGAAGGCGGCCAGGCCCAGGCGCTGCAGGCGGATGTTGCCGATTCCGGGGATATACAGAAGCTGGTTGCCTCTGCTGATAAGGCGCTGGGGGGGATTGATATCTGGGTCAACAATGCCGGGGCGGATATTTTGACGGGGGCCGGTGCCAGGCTGGATGACCGCGGCAAGCTGGACAGCCTGCTGGCGGTCGATTTACGCGGTACTATGGAGTGCTGCTGGACAGTGGCCCCTCTGATGATGGCGGCAGGTAACGGCGTCATCATCAACATGAGCTGGAGTCAGGCTCTGACCGGGATGATCGGACGCAACCCGGAGCTGTTCGCCGCTGTCAAAGCCGGCGTGATCGGTTTCAGCAAATGCCTGGCGAAGAATCTGGCGCCCAAAATCCGGGTCAACATCCTGGCACCGGGCTGGATAGAGACGGCTTTCGCACAGGAACAGATGCCCAGCGATTATCGGCGTTCTGTTCTGGAAGGTATACCGCTGGGGCGGATGGGACAGCCGGAGGATGTTGCTGCTGCGGCTCTCTTTCTCGCCGCTGAGGACAGCGGCTATATCACTGGGCAGGTACTGAATGTGAATGGTGGCGAGAGCGCCTAGAGGAGACGGATGATGGCGAATGTCATGCAGACGACTATGCTGTGGAGTGGAGATAAAAAGAGAATGAAAAGTCGAGACATGAGCAACTGTTCACGAGCGGAATTGCTGCAAACGATCGAACGGTTGAATGAGCAGCTCGGGCAGTGTCACAGCATGATCGATGGAGCCCCTGTCATACTGTGGATGACCGATGCGAACTGTAAGAGTCATTATTTTAACCGTCAGTGGATAAAATTTACTGGCGTAAAACAGCATAGTCAGCTTGACGGGAAAACCTGGTTTAACAGTCTGCACTCTGACGACGTGACCAGTGCATCAAAGAGGTACAGACCGCCCTCGAACAGCGTCGATCACTGGAAATAGTCTACCGCCTGCGCCGTTATGACGGCGAATACCGCTGGATGCTGGACAGTGGCAGTCCGCACTACGCGGACGACGGCGAGTTTCTCGGTTATGTGGGTGCGTCGATCGATATTACCGAACTTCGTGAGGCCGAGGAGGGACTGAAAAAATCGCACGCGGAACTGGCACAGAATAACCGGAATATCGCCCTGCTGAGCAAAATGAATGATCAGTTGCAGGTATGTGTCGATATGGATGAGATATATTCGGTGCTGTCACTTTACGTGCCGAAAATATTTGCCGGCAGCGCCGGATCCATCTGTCTGATCAATGATTCGCGCTCAATGGTGGAGGCTGCCGTATCGTGGGGTCAGACCGTCGCCTTTGAGCCACTGTTCCAGCAGGAAGACTGCTGGGCGCTGCGGCAGGGGAAACCGCACGCCGTCCATGGCAGGATGATGGGCTGTTATGCCGGCATTTGTCTCAGATGCCTCCCGCCGGCTATATCTGCGCACCAATGACAGCCCATGGCGAGGTCCTCGGCCTTTTGCACCTGCAATATACACCGCAGCAGGAGGTTAACAACGACCATCAGGCTTTCTGTGAAATGCAACAGCGCCTGGCCAATACGCTGGCCGAAAACCTGGCGCTGGCCCTCTCCAGTTTCAGATTGCGCGAGGCCCTGCGTGCCCAGTCGGTGCGGGATCCGCTGACACAGTTGTTCAATCGCCGTTACATGATGGAGTCGTTCGAACAGTCGCTGTGCCGTGCCAGGCGCAGCCAGAGCGAGATTGGCGTGCTGGTGCTAGATGTTGATTATTTCAAGCGACTGAATGACACGTATGGTCATCAGGCCGGTGATGCCGTGTTGCAGGAGCTGTCGAGTTACCTGCGCTCCTGTGTGCGCGCCGAGGATATCGTCTGTCGTCACGGCGGCGAGGAATTCATGTTCGTGGTACCGGATGCGCCTGCCGAGATTGTGCGGCAGCGGGCTGAATCCATTTGCGCAGGTGTACGGGAACTGTCGGTTAACTTCAACGGCCAGCAGCTGCCGACGGTGACACTTTCCATCGGTGTGGCGGTTTATCCCCACGATGGAGAGAGTGTGGACACGTTGCTGAAGGTGGCTGATCAGAGGTTATATGAGGCGAAGGCCGCGGGACGTGACCAGGTATGCATGGCCGATCAGCCGCCATCTTCAGCCATGCCGTAGATGTTTGTGAAGCAGTGGCAGGTAAATCAGTAGATTAACAAGCAGTACCGTTGCGGCGAGCCCCCACTGGATCTCGCGGGTTAAATCGGCCGGATACAGCAACGGCAGGATATAATGCTCGATAAAGCCGGTTTCGTAACCGGCCTCACCCGCCAGTTCGCGCAGGCGCTTTTCCCAGGGTGTTAGCGGGCAAATCAGTCCGAACGCCTCCAGCACAACAGCCCACACCACCGCCGGAAGATGCAGCCAGGCCAACCAGTACCAGCGTCGTACCAGCAGACCGCCGAAAACGACGAATACAATAAAGCCCAGATGGAGAATCAGCAGTAAATCGGCTAACAGGGCATACGGCATGAATGCATAGTTTTCATTTGCTTGTTGCTCTTGAGGCTCAGTAGTGTAGCAGACTGTGAATTTGGTATTGACTGAGTGCTTTACGGCCGTCCAGGGCGTCGAGTTCAATGACGAAGGCGCAGCCGGCGACTTCGGCACCCAGTTTTTCGACCAGCCGGCAGCCGGCCGTCGCAGTGCCGCCGGTGGCAATCAGGTCATCGATCACCAGCACCCGATCGGTTTCATTCAATGCATCACTGTGAATTTCCAGCTGTCCCATGCCATATTCCAGTTCGTAGCTTTCGCTTTCGGTGTTATAGGGCAGTTTGCCGGGTTTACGCAACGGCACGAAGCCGGTGCCGAGCGCGTCAGCCGCCAGTCCGCCGAAAATAAAGCCGCGCGCCTCCATGGCCGCGATCGCAGTGACGCCGGTGTCCCGGAATGGAGCCACCAGGCCCTGTATCGTCGACTGTAGACTTTGGGCGTGTCGAAGGAGAGGTGTAATATCCCGAAACAGTATGCCGGCTTTGGGAAAATCGGGAATGTCGCGGATCATCTCTTTCAGATATTCCATGGATCGGCTCCGGGGCTGGGATACGAAGACATCATAACGGCAAATTCCGAATAGCAGGAGGACGGCATCATGTTGGCGAATTGTGCTGCGGTATCAAAATTCGGCCCGTTGGTCGGACGCATCTTATTATCCGTCATCTTCATAATGGCGGGCTGGAGCAAGATCACCGGTTTTGAAGGGACGCTGGGTTATATGGCCAGCAAAGGCCTGCCGTTTACCGAGATTTTACTGGTGCTCACCATTATTATCGAACTGGGCGGTGGCCTGCTGATCCTGCTCGGCTGGCAGGCACGCTGGGGGGCGCTGGCGATCTTCCTGTTCATTATTCCGGTGACCATCATCTTCCATCCGTTCTGGGCAGATCCCAGCCAATTCAACGTCTTTTTCAAAAACCTGGCAATCATGGGTGGTATGGCCTACATCGTTAGCTATGGATCGGGTCCGTTAAGCCTGGGCAGAGACTGACATGGCGCGAGCGTGGCCTGGACAGGTCCTGGTCACGCTCCTGTATACTTTATCGTGACTCCGCATAGCATCATGCATCCCTGGGATCTTACGCCTCAGCAGGCCATTGCTCTGCAGCAGCAGCTACGTGATCAGATTATCACCACCGATCGTTTCGGGCCGGTGCGCAGGATTGCCGGCGTTGATGTCGGTTTTGAAGACCAGGGTGCCGTAACCCGCGCTGCCGTGGTTGTCCTGGAATTCCCTGAGCTGCAGGTGTGTGCGAGTGCCATCGCCCGTGAACCGACGTGCTTTCCTTATATCCCCGGTTTGCTGTCGTTCCGCGAGGTACCGGCTATCGTGGCGGCTCTCGATAAACTGCCTCAGCCTCCCGATCTGCTGTTATGCGATGGCCAGGGTTATGCGCATCCACGCCGTTTCGGCATCGCCTGCCATCTGGGTTTGTTGACCGGATTGCCCGCCATCGGTATCGGCAAAAGCCGTCTGGTGGGTACGCATGCGGAACTCGGCCATGAGAAGGGCGCCCAACAGTATCTCCAGCATCAAAACGAGATTATCGGTGTGGTACTGCGGACCCGCGCCGGCGTCAAACCGGTGTATGTGTCCACAGGGCATTGTGTTGGCCTGGCTGCCGCCGTGCAGTGGGTTCAGGCTGCGACGACGCGCTACCGCTTGCCGGAACCCATTCGCCATGCGCACAGGCTTGCTTCAGGCTGAGGTTTGCCTGCCATAATATATTTTGAATGTCTGCAGGGATGATGACTTATGCAAACCAGACAGCGTATATGTCGATCTTCACTCATATTGTTGCTGAGCGCATTCATGGTGTATGAAACGGCCATGCCCGCTGATGATTACGCAAGTCGGCGTCAGACCATGATCCGGGAAGTCGAGGCGATGGCGCGCGACAGTGCGCCGTTTACCGGCCAGTCGCGCCTGGATGAAGCTGTCTTAGAGGCCATGGCCGAAGTCCCCCGGCATGAGTTCGTACCCGAAAACATGGCCAGGAATGCCTATCTGAACCGGGCCTTGCCAATCGGTCATGATCAAACGATTTCACAGCCCTATATCGTCGCTCTGATGACCGATCTCGCGGATCTGAAGCCGGATGAGAAAGTGCTCGAAATAGGCACCGGTTCCGGCTATCAGGCTGCAGTACTGGCGGAACTGGGTGTCCATGTTTATACCATTGAAATCGTCCAGCCACTCGGTGAAGCCAGTCGGCAGTTACTTCAGCGGCTGGGCTATACGGACATCAATCTGCGCATCGGTGACGGGTATGGCGGCTGGCCGGAGGCAGCGCCATTTGACGCCATCGTGGTGACGGCAGCGCCGGAAAGCGTACCGCAGCCGTTGATCGATCAGCTCGCCACGGGTGGACGCATGGTCATTCCGGTTGGTGTGGAAGGCCAGACGCAGACACTGAAGGTCATAGAAAAGCAGCCGAACGGAGAACTCAAGGAACGGGCCGTCGTGCCGGTCGGCTTCGTTCCCCTGACGCGAGACCACGATTCACAACAGGATTAGCGTCCGCTATCCGGATTGGCCGCAGACTTGTTGCGTTCGTGTTTGTTGACCAGGCTGGTGATGCGCTGTATCCAGCCGCTGTCGTTCGCATCTGCCTGTTCAGCCAGGAACTGCAGCGTTGTGTAATCCGTCTTGCCGGTGCCCAGTACCGGTATTTCCTCGGCGCCGATGATGCGGCGCGGCAGCTGCAGTTCACTGCGGCCATGGCGTTTGACATACTCGATCAGATCCTTACGATCAGCGTCCGGTTTGGTCGTGATCAATAGTATCTTTTCACCCTTGCGTTCATCTGCCAGATTAACGGCTGCATGGCTGAAACCTGGCCAGACCTGCAGTGCCAGTTCCTCGACTGTTGCCAGGGATACCATTTCACCGCCAATCTTGGCGAAGCGTTTGGCACGCCCGAGAATGGTGATGTAGCCGTCTTCATCGACGGTGGCAATATCGCCGGTATCGTACCAGCCGCGGCCCTGTTCAGTTTCCGGCGGTACCAGTTCACCGGGGCGATCTGTCAGCAGATAACCGAGCATGACGTTAGGTCCACTGACAACCAGTCGTCCGCCTTCTTCAATACCTGCCACCGGCGCCAGATAATATTGCATACCCGTGATGAGGCGGCCGACTGTCCCGGCCCGGTTTTCAAGCGGTGTGTTGACCGAAATGACCGGACTGGTTTCAGTAACACCATAACCCTGCAGGATGCGTATGCCGAATCGCTCCATCCACAGTTTCAGGGTATCGTCGCGCAGTTTTTCGGCGCCGGCGACAGTGTAACGCAGAGTATGAAAATCATAGTTATGCGCGTGGCGCGCATAGCCTCTGAAGAAGGTGTTTGTACCGAACAGGATAGTGGCGCCGAGTTCGTAAATCAGTTCCGGGATGAGGCGGTAATGCAGCGGTGTCGGATACAGGAAAATACGGCTGCCACCCAGCAGCGGCATCAGAAAACCGGCATTGAGGCCGAACGAATGAAACAGGGGCAGGCAGGAAAAAAGCAGATCCGTGGGACGGAAATCGATGTAACAGCGTACCTGGCTGTAATTAGACAACAGATTACTGTGCGACAGAACAACGCCCTTGGGAACACCTTCGGAACCGGAGGTGAACAGGATCACCGCCGGCTGGTCGGGATCGGTATTTGCCACCGTGCGTTCATAATGGCCGGCAGCGAAACAGGCGCGCAGCAGGCCGGTCAGCTTGGCGCGTAAACCGATGCGCCCGCGCAGGTCTTCGAGATAGATGACTTCGATCTGCTCGGCGATGCTGGCCACCATGTCGTCCAGCTTTGCCTTCTCCACGAATGTGCGCGAGGTGAACAGGCGCCGGACATTACCCGTTTCGCAGGCGCGCAGAATTCCCTGAGTACCCGCCGTGATGTTGATCATTGCCGGTATCCGGCCGAGATACTGCAAGGCCAGGAAACTGACTGCCATGCCGACGCTGTTCGGCAGCATCAGCCCCACATGTTCGCCGGGCCGGGTCAGCGGTCGCAGTACCGAGCCCAGAATCAGTATGCGCTGCAGTAACTGGCGGTACGTCAGCGGCGTACGCTGGATATCTTCCAGGATCGGCTGTTTGCGATCATTATGCCGGGTTGCGTCGAGAAACGCCTGGAACACGGTCCGACGGTAGTCGTAGGTGCTGGCAACCAGTTCATACATGATGTCCTGCAGGGAGTGGGCTGCCACTTTACGGCGCGCATGTCCCTGCAGTGTTTCATCAATCCGGATGCGGCGCGGCGGCAAGATGCGCAATGTGATTCGCGGAAACCAGCGGATCAGACCCTGGCCCTGCAGATAGGAAAACGGTGAATATTGCGGACCATCGATACCGATGGGCAGGATGGTGGCTTCAGCACGGTCGGCAACCAGGCCGGGACCTTCATAGATTTTCATCAGTGCGCCGGTGGTTGTGACGCGTCCCTCAGGGAAAATGACCGCTTTGTTGTTCTGCCGCAAGTAGTGGATAAGGGATTTCAGTGACAGCGGGCTGGTCTGGTCCAGCTCGAACAGATGCACGAATTTCAGGAAAAACCAGAAGCGGCGCTGCTGCGCGATTTGGGTATTGATGGCAAAGGTGGGAGTTTCCGGCAGCCAGGCGTATAACAGTAGACCGTCGAGCAGCGACGTGTGATTGGCCACGATGAGCACCCGTTTGCCGGCAGCGTGGTAATGCTCTAGTCCCTGACAGTCGACTCGATACAGCAGCCGCAACAGGCCGCGCAGCAGCCATTTGATCAATCGGATCATAGGGAAATTCTACAGTGTTCGAAGCCGGACGGGCGACCCTGTAGTTGTTACAGGGTCAGATGCCGTGTGGCTGACTGGAGTCGACGTACAGTTCCAGCTCCTGACCGGGGCGCAGCGGGCTGTCGGGACCGAGACGATTCCATTCCTGAAGGGCGGTGACCGGTACATCGAAGCGTCGTGATATCGCCCAGAGAGAATCACCGCGACGGACAGTATAACGGACCAGCTGTGCGCTCGTGTTACCCGCTTTACCTGTCATTGTCCCGGGAAGCTGCAGTTGCTGGCCCGGCTGCAGGACTGAATGACTCTGCAGCTGATTGACTGATGTGAGATCGGCGACGCTGTAGCCATAGCGACGCGAGATAGTCCACAGAGTATCGCCTTTGCGCACGGTATGATGGGTTGTGGCCGGCGTGGATCGGTCTGCTGTTGTGCCGCTGCTGCTCGCAGCAACCATCGACGCTTTACCGCCCGCGGGAATCATCAGATTCTGGCCGGTCCGTATAAGATGCCCGCGGATATTGTTGGTGCGCTGCAGTGCGGACACACTGGTGCCGTAGCGCCGGGCAATCTGACTCAGGGTTTCACCGCGACGGACTGAATGCTGTTGCCAGCTGACCCGCTCCGCTTCGGGCAGTTGGGCGACAGCCGTGCTGAAACGGTCAGCCTTGGCCATGGGAATCAAGAGGCCATGCGGGCCATCGGGATCGGTGGCCCAGCGTTTGAAACCGGGATTCAACCGCTTCATCTCTGCTTCGGAAATATTGGCGAGGCGGGCCGCTTTGGCAATCTCGATCTGGCCGTGGGTGGCAACCTGGCGGAAATAGGGTTTGTTTGGAATGGGTTGAAGTGTGATGCCGTAATGATCCGGGCGGGCGACAATTTCGGCGACCGCCAGCAGGGCGGGCACGTAGCCGCGCGTCTCGGCCGGTAGCGCCAGTGACCAGAAATCGGTGGGTTTGCCGGCCGCACGATTGGCGGCAATCGCGCGATGCACATTGTTCTCACCGACATTGTACGCGGCAATCGCGTGTGGCCAGTTGCCGTTGAATTCGGTGATCAGAAATTGCAGATAATCCAGCGCCGCCTGGGTCGCGGCAGTAATATCGTTGCGGCCGTCGTACCACCAGTTCTGTTTCAGACCGAATCGTTCACCGGTTGCCGGTATGAACTGCCAGATGCCGGAGGCGTGACTGCGTGAATAGGCCAGCGGCTGATAGGCGCTTTCGACGATCGGCAACAGTGCCAGCTCCAGCGGCATGTCGCGCGCTTCGAGCTCCTGGACGATATGATAAATATAAGGCGTCGCACGGGTTGCGACGCGATCCAGATAGGCCTGATGGCTGCTATACCATTTAAGTTTACTGCGCAGGGACGGTTGATTCAGCGGTCGCGGCAAGTTGAGGCCGGCGCGTATACGCGTCCAGACGTCATCATAGTCCTGCGGTTTGATATCTTTTGGTTGTTCCTGTGACGAGGGAAGACGATCCGCCCAGCGGGGCCGTTTGACGTGACTCTGCTTCGAAGATTCGTCAGTCCGTTGTTCGATGGTGGGCTGTGGTTGTCTGACGACTTTCTGTACCGGTTCGGTTTTGTCGACTTCAGCCTGACGTACCTGACCGGTACCGCATGCGCCCAGTAGCAGCAGAGTTGTTATTGTTATTAGAATGCGGATCATGGAAGTGCAGAATCGTAGGGAGATGTCGTTCTCAAGTCAAGCATAATCAGATGGTTAGATAAATTTTAAATGACTGATCCTATTGTAAGCCCGGCCCCGGTATCGCTGCGCACGGAACTGGTGCGCTGGTTTGCCAGATTGCCGGGCCACAGTGTTTTACAGTCCGAACGCGCGCTACTGGCGGAATATCTTCCAGGCCTGTTCGGATATCACATCGTGCAGCTGGGACAGCTGGATCCTGACGGTCTGATTCAATCCAGCCGTATTGGTCATAAGGTAATCGTTGAAATCGATGCGGATCGTGATACGGATCACGCAACAGGACTTTTGTGCCTGGCAGAAGCGCTGCCTCTGGAGGCGGATAGTGTCGATGTGCTGGTATTGCCGCATGTACTGGAATTCGAATCACATCCACATCAGGTGCTGCGTGAATGTGAGCGTGTGCTGATCGGTGAAGGGCATCTCGTGCTGCTGACATTCAATCCCTGGAGCCTTTGGGGGCTGGTGCGTCTGCTGCTGGCCTGGCGTGAAACGCCGCCCTGGAATGGACACTTCTTCAGCGCAGCGCGTCTGCAGGACTGGCTCAAACTGCTTGACTTCGAGATCATTGCGACACGCAAGATGTTTTACCGGCCGCCGTTTTCCCGGGAAGGATTACTCGACCATCTTGGATTTATGGAAAAGCTGGGACGCTGGTGCTGGCCGTGGTTCGGTGCGGTGCATGTTATTGTGGCGAAGAAGCGTATCGTGCCACTTACGCCGGTGCGTGAAATCTGGCGTCACCGGCGCCGCATGATCGCCTCGGGTTATGCCGAGCCCTCGGCGCACAGGGACGGGGCATGACGGAACGTATCGAGATTTTTACCGATGGCGCCTGTCGTGGTAACCCCGGCCCCGGTGGCTGGGGTGCATTGTTGCGCTATCGTGGCCATGAAAAACAGTTATCCGGCGCTGAACCGGAAACGACGAACAACCGCATGGAGTTGCTGGCAGCGATCAGTGCGCTTGAAGCACTGAACAAGAAAGCCTGCCGTGTGGATCTGACGACTGATTCGCAATATCTGCGTCAGGGGGTTACCGAGTGGCTGGCAAACTGGAAACGGCGCGGCTGGAAGACGGCAGATAAAAAACCGGTCAAGAACCAGGATCTCTGGCAACGTCTGGATGAACTCGCGCAGCGTCATGATGTACGCTGGCACTGGGTGAGAGGCCACAGTGGCCACACTGAAAATGAAATGGCCGATCAGCTGGCCAATGAAGCAATCGATGAAATGCTTGGTCGTGAATAGTGAATAGTTGGATAGAGGGAACTGAAAAGTTCCCCGCCGTTTCCAATTTCACTTCACACTTCACACTTCACACTTCACACTTC
>CAZFUS010000046.1:0-18887 GCA_964522485.1 uncultured Enterobacteriaceae bacterium
CCCAGGCATCAGGAGTACTCGCGAAGAGAACGTTGCATATGATTGCAGTCTAATTATCGAGGACTAGCTTGGTTACGTGTAGCAGGGACAATCCTGCCCCCCCCCCGGTAGTGACAGGCAGGCGAACAGGCGAGGGGTTAATCCAGTGAAAAGCAATATCAGGACGCTATTCGTGTTCGGGTTTTTGCTGAGCACGTTACTCGCCTGCTCGGCGGCCGGCCGCCATTTCTGGGAAATTTCCAGCCCCGATCTCCCGCATATTGCCATGATCAGAGCAGACCCGAGGTTCGGTTCCGTGGTTGTTTATAATTCGGGACTCTGCAAGCAAATCGGTGATGCCTGTGGGTTCTTCCGCACACATGCGCATGCACATTCGTCACTGAGTCATCAAATTCTGCCTCCGGGCGGTTATCCGGATTCACTGGAAGCCGAGGCTGATTGCTGGGCGGCGAGAAATGCCGAGCCAGGAGAAGTGACGGCGGCCGTGCAGCTTTTGTCAGATGAAAATCGCGATCCGGATATTCCGATAATCGGTAATGCGTCTGAACGTGCTGAAAGAATCCGGGATTGTGCAATCGAGTCCGGGAACTGGATCGAACAGACCTAGCATCTGATTCATTGACACCCAGACCCGGTAACCCCCCAGTTGCCGGCGTTCCATAATTTCTTTTCCTCACAGACTGCAATACCATTTAATTCAGATGGTTACTGAGACAGCAGCGGTGAGCGTGAATCCCTGGCGGCAGGCTCTATAGCGTCCAGACATTCTGCCTATCGAATAATGCCGATCGAGCGGTTTAGGTGTAAAAAGGCTCATGCCAGAAGAGCGTCTCCACCATATAATTTGAATTTATTGTGAATTCAGTCTATAAGGGTGCTATATTAAACTGAAGTGTCAAGTCATAGGTCAGTCGGGGAATCTATGAAATGAAAACTACAGATAAATGGATGTTTCTCGGTGCCATTACTCTGTTCAGTTGGGCCTTGGGTAACTCGGCGGGCTGGTTACATGGCTCAAGTTCGTTTGTCCTGATGTTATTCGTAATTTGGCTGGTTTTCGAAGTGGCGGATTCTGGTGCAAAACAGCAGGTTCGCAAAGACTGGCTGGACGCTATCAAGCGTAAACAGCAGTATCAGGCAGCTGTGAAAGGGCATCATTCCGCGACTAGAGCACCTGCAGCGGATCGCCTGTCCGGTCCGCCGCGCTGATAGACTGACTAAAGACTGTCTGAATCCCCGGCTTATTAGCTGCCGGAGGTGATCTGTGTGTCATAACTCCACGGCTGATTCTTACCGGCGTATCCTGTTTCTGCCTTCCTGCTTGGCCCGATAAAGCGCTTTATCGGCGGCCTCCATTACCTCGCTGGGCGTGGAGTGTTTGATCGATGTTTCAGCCAATCCGATACTTACGGTGACGCCAGCTCGTTGAGTAGGTCCGCTTCTGCCGCGCCGCTGTTTGCCGGCTTCCTGGCGCCATGGGCGCTGCGACTTATGGCGTATTCTCAGTCCGTATGTCTCGATGTTTTTGCGGACTTCGGACAGATGCGGGATACATTGCTTGGCCCGCTTACGCGGAAAGACGATGGTGAATTCCTCACCGCCATAGCGATAGGCGGTACCTCCCCCGCTAATCAGGGCAAGCTGGGCTGCGACCATTTTCAGTACCTGATCACCGACGTCATGACCGTGCGTATCGTTGAACTGCTTGAAATGATCTACGTCGACCATTGCAATCGTGTATTCGCTGCCCAGCGACAGTAATTTGTGCTGCAGGGCGCGCCGGCCGGGCAGATCGGTGAGTTCGTCCCGGAACGCCATGCGGTAAAAATCATGTGTCAGTCCAAACAGCAGGATGAGGATCGCTGTACCCATGTAGATCGTGATCCAGTAAGGTTCTTCGGGCCGGAATGACATGATCAGCGTTGCCAGAAATGAGGCCAGCAGGGCGCTGTGGATGGCACTCGGTTGTGTTAATGCACGGATGCATAACAGTAACAGCACAGGCAATACAAGCAGGAAGACCAGGATTTGTGGAACATACAGGCGATCAAGGAATGACGGCCCGAGCGGCTGCCAGTGCATGAAATCTGCCAGTGCCGCGGAGTCCATATTCACCAGACCGGCGATGACCGCAGCTTCAATAAAGATGAAGCCAATACGCACCAGGCCGAAGCGTGTCAGCATGCCGCGTTCGCGCAGATAGGCGATCATGGCGTAGTTGATAAACAACGCCGTCTGAACCAGGGCAAACAGCACAATAACCTGATCAGGGGAAAGTTCCGGCGTCAGACCGAACGCCCAATAGGCCAGTGTCAGCGACAAGGCGGCCAGCAGGATACGGCCGCGATAAAACAGCAATCCCAGAACAATGCACAGAGCAGCCAGCCAGTATGGAAGGCTATCGATAAAGGCCCGGGTTCCGATCGAGAGTTCGGAGATTTTGGGAACGAGCCAGATGGGTCCGAGCAGCAGCAGGGCGTAGGGCAGGGCCGCAAAAAGCTGGCGCGCCAGAGACTTGATAGGGGGGCGACCCACGATATTTGTTATTCCTTGTATTTTGAGGCGGTCGGCTTTTCAGAGTAGCGTATTGATTTCTTGACCGTCTATCTACTGTTGTTCCGTCAGAATAATGATCGGGCCCTATGTTGCGACGCATCAATTTGTTAGTATTTATTATTCTTCTGTCCCGGGATCAGCAATGAGCTTATTTTCTTGAGTGTTCTGAATCTCGACAAGCTGTTGAAGCCGACGTCCGTCGCCCTGATCGGGGCTTCCAGCAAGCCGCGTTCAGTCGGCTGCGTGGCTATGAAAAATCTGCTGAGTGGCCACTTCGAGGGTCACATCTGGCCGGTCAATCCGAAGTACGAAGAAGTCCTGGGCATCGAGGCTTATCCTAATGTCGGATCGTTGCCCGCCACACCGGACCTCGCATTAATCTGCACACCCGCAGAGACCGTACCGGCTATCATTACCGAACTTGGCGAGAAGGGCACACGGGCGGCGGTGATCCTGAGTGCCGGTTTCAAGCAGGAAATCGACGGTGTCACGCTGGAGCAGCAGTTGCTGGAAGCTGCCAAGCCATACGGCCTGCGTATTCTCGGTCCGAACTGCGTCGGTCTGTTGTTGCCGAATCTCGGCCTCAATGCGAGTTTCGCCCATACTGACGCGCTGCCCGGCAGGCTCGCCCTGATATCCCAATCGGGCGCACTGTGTACCACGATCATCGACTGGGCGAAATCGCGTGGTATCGGTTTTTCGCATTTCATTTCACTCGGCAATGCCGCGGATGTTGATTTCGGCGATCTGCTTGATTATCTCGGCAATGATCCGGGCACGCACGGCATTCTCTTGTATATGGAATCCATCAAGGAGGCACGCAAGTTCATGTCCGCCGGCCGGGCAACGGCACGCAATAAACCGGTAATTGTCATCAAATCCGGCCGGGTGAAAGAGGGTGCCAGCGCGGCCACCTCGCATACCGGCGCGCTGGCCGGCAGTGATGAAGTCTTTGATACCGCCATACGCCGGGCCGGCATGCTGCGAGTGTACTCCATTGAAGATTTGTTCAACGCCGTCGAGACACTGGCGCGTGCCCGACGCGTGCGGGGCAACCGGTTGCTGATCCTGACCAACGGCGGTGGCCCCGGTGTTCTGGCGACGGATGCGCTGGTCATGGCCGGGGGTCATCTGGCCGAACCGGCTGAGACTACAATCAGCAGTCTGAACGAATGCCTGCCAGCGACCTGGTCCCATGGCAACCCCGTCGACATCATCGGTGACGCCGATGCCGGGCGTTACGCCGATGCATTAAAAGTGTTGCTCGAGGATAAAAGCTACGACGCCATTCTTATCATGCTGGTGCCGACTGCGGTGGTCGACAACGCTGAAGTTGCCCGGGCTGTAACCGAAACGATTAAAAGCACTCGCAAACCAATCCTGACCTGCTGGATGGGTGAGGCCGCAGTCGAGGAGGCGCGCAAGCATTTTGAAAAGGAGGGTGTGGCGAGTTACGAAACACCGGACGCGGCCATTAATGCCTTTATGCAAATGGTAGAATATGAAAGCAATCAGGCGGCGCTGATGCAGACACCGAAATCGGTGCCTGCGGATTTCGCGCCGGATTTGAACGCGACACGGGAAATCATTCAGACTGTATTGAAAGACAGTCGTGAAATCCTGACGGAACCGGAGGCCAAGAATGTTCTCAGTGCCTACGGCATACCTGTGATCGAGACCCGGGTTGCCCGGACCGCGGAGGAGGCGGTCAGGATTGCCGATACTATCGGTTACCCGGTCGCACTCAAATTGCTGTCACCGGATATCACCCATAAATCCGATGTCGGCGGCGTATTGCTCAATATCGAGTCCGGCAAGCTCTTGCAATACGCAGCCGAGGGCATGCTGAGCCGCATCGAGCGCATTCAACCCGACGCGCGCGTCGAGGGCTTTACCGTTCAGGCCATGGCAGATCGGCCGGATGCCTATGAACTGATTATCGGCGCCATGACCGATCAGATATTCGGACCGGTGATCCTGTTTGGTCGCGGCGGCACCTCGGTCGAAGTTGTCAATGACAAGGCCGTGGCATTGCCGCCGCTTAACATGGCCCTCGCCGCTGAGTTGATCCAGCGCACACATGTTTATCGTGAACTGAAAGGTTACCGTGACCGCCAGGCGGTGGATCTGGACGCCGTATGTCTGACTCTGCTCAAGGTGACACAGATCGTCATCGACAATCCGGAAGTGCAGGAACTGGATATCAACCCACTGTTCGCCGATGACAAGGGTGTGCTGGCACTGGATGCCCGCATCAAGGTTGTCGCCAGTGATATCAAGGGTACTGAGCGTCTTGCCATCCGCCCGTATCCACAGGAACTGGAAGAACGGATTCAGCTCGCTGATGGTGAAGAGCTGTTACTGAGGCCGATCAAACCCGAGGACGAGCCCGCCCATCATGAACTGTTCCGGCGTTTATCGCCGCACGATGTTTATTTTCGCTTTTTCCGTGCAGTCGGAGATATGCAGCATAGTCAACTGGCGCGCTTTACTCAGATTGATTACGACCGGGAAATGGCTTTTATCGCTACAACCAATGGAGATCAGCAGCCGGAGACACTCGGTGTCGTGCGTGCCGTGGCGAACACAGATGTGGATGATCGGGAAGCCGAGTTTGCCATTGTTGTCCGCAGCGACCGGCAGGGCAGTGGCCTCGGTTATCAGCTGATGGACAAGATGATACGTTACTGTCGGGAACAGGGAATCCGGCGACTCGTCGGGCAGACGCTGGCTGACAATCAGAAAATGTGCCGGCTGGCAGAGATTTTCGGTTTCGAGGTGCATTACACCGAAGACAAGCTGATCAATCTGCGACTCGAGCTTTCAGCACAGCAGACAGCTGTCGCACGCGCCACTCAATAATCGAACAATACCCCCATTCAATTATTGTACGATCATTATCAAATTGCGGCTGGCTGCCATATGGCTTAATTAAGTAATCGTCAGAAAGCCGAAGTTTGCTGGTTCGCGGCAGATTTCCATTCGCCGCACAGGCTGTGTAAACGCGCTTTGTTTTTGATATGGACGATGTGAGGCCGGGTATTGAGTATGTCGTCACGCTGCATTTTACTGATCACACGGCTCACAGTCTCGGTTGTCAGGCCAAGATAATTACCGATTTCTTCACGCGACATGGGCAGCTTGAACTCGGTGGGTGAGTAGCCAAGACGCTGGTGGCGCAGCGACAGATTGAGCAAAAATCCGGCCACCCGTTCTTCAGCGGTCTTGTTCTTTAGCATCAGCAGCAATTGATTTTCTGCAGCGATTTCGCGGCTCATCAGGCGGCACATCTGCTGATGCAGACCGGGAAGCTGATCACAGGCCTCCTCGAGGTGCTGATAATGGAAAGCGCAGAGGCTGCTGGTTTCCATGGCGATGGCCGAGCAGTGGTGACGATTGTCATGAATACCATCGAGTCCCAGCAGCTCGCCCGGCAGATAAAAACCGAGAATACGCTCTTCGCCGTCATCGGTATCCTGATAAAGCTTGATGGTTCCGGAACGCACGGCATAAATATATTCCAGGGGATCACCGGCACAGAAGAGAGACTCGCCACGACGCAACGGCTGCGCGCGTCCGATAACTTTTTCGAGTTTTTTGAGCTCTTCGGGGTGCAGTCCGCGTGGCAGGCAAAGTTCGGAAAGATTGCACTCGGAACAGGTGCTTCTGACTGTCCGAAAGTCAATAACTCGCCTTGATGCCATCGCCCGCCTCGCCTGGACCCGTAAAAAAACCGGAGATACTTTTGAGTTTACGCTTAATTTCAGCTTAACTAAAATAACTCACTTATGTCAGACAAGATCGGACCAGCTCACACAGTGTGAGTCCCGAGGTTACTCAGGGACGGCATGCGGGGCAGTTGCCGAGTGTCCGATTACGAAGCGCATCATCCGCTGATCGAACGAGGGCCGAACCGCCTGCCACTTGGCCGCAGCGATAGTCAGATGAGAATATTTCTCATCTGTTTCTGGGGGCGTTTGTTTATAGCCTGCTCATGAAGCACTGGCGTCACTGCTGCTTGGCGACTGGTCCGACGCCGTTTTCATTTTCGCAGTGCTTTTGATTAATGCCGTCATCAGCGCTATTCCGCGCAATGGGCAGCACTGACCCTCAAACAACTGGTGACCATTCCTGTCCGGCTGCTGCGGGTCAGGTGAATCATGCGAGATCGATGCCCAAGATCTGGTACCAGGCGATACTGACCTGCTGGAAAGCGGCAACAAAGTACCCGTTGACCTGCGGTCTTCTGAAAACGCAGGACCTGCCTATGGACGAGTCCATACTGACGGGCGGGTCAGTCGTTGTTCACAACGACGCAGCCTGCATACGTTGACTGACCGGCACTATTGCTTTTGCGGGGCTCCTGGACACGCGGCCGCGCTACCTTGAATGAGTGTCAGAAAATTTCAGGTAAAGCGTTTCTGAATGACAACGCTGAGCAGACTACCCTGACAGCAGGTGTGAGCGGTCGCATCATTGGCCGCCGCGGGTAGCAGAAAACAGAAACTGAAGCCATCATACCAGTCCGATGATGCATGATGCTGGCGCAGCGGCTCCGGAGACAGATTTTTAATCACTAGAATATTGTCCTGTACTGTAACGGACAGCCCTTCTTGCGGGCAGTGCTCGACATACACATAAACAACGTATTCATTTTCCAGTTCCTGAAGATCGATTGGTGTCATGGACTGGCGGCCTGGCAGGGTCTCCTGGAAGGATCCTCTAAATGTTGCACTCATTGCCACCCTGCCGTTTTCAATCGGGACACGACGGGGCAAAGGCGTGACTGTAGTCGTGGAGTCAAGCATGTTGGTTTGTCTCTCCATGACAGTTATTGAATGGCCGGCGCAGATTTTTTGGATGTCCTGGGTTCCTTGTCGGAAGTTATGTCCGTATGTAATAGTCCATTATTATTATGAAGCAGATTTACCATCTCATCCTGTAGCTTGCCCAGCGCTTCAAACATCTGTTGACCGTTACTGAAAAATTTGTTCATGTATTCAGAAGCGACATCCGACTCGCCGCTGATGATATCAGCAGGTGTCTCTGCCTTGGCGAGGCGCTGCATCTGGGCACAATTGCATTCCATGCAGAGATTCAGAAAATCCAGCTGAACCTGGGAAAATTGCTTCAATGCATCCATCTGTACTTTCCGGAAGGCATCCATGGTGTCGTTTATCTGATTAAACAGTCTGGCAAGATTCTGGTTACCGTTGTTCATAAAATTTTTACCTCCATCAGGGTTAAGCGGAACATCCAGATCTGTATTATTATTCACGTTTTATGTGACAGATTTTTGATCGAAATCAAGAAACCCCGGTTTGCTTTCGATGAATCATGATCAACAATTAAATCGTCTAAGTCAGGTTGGGAATGTAACCAGGGAGCATTAATACATGTCTGACTTCTGGGTCCTCGTAGCCGATGAAGGCAATGCAAGATTTTTTTTCAGCGACAAGATCCGGGTCGAGCTGAATGAAATCGAAGTTCTGACTAACCCGGATGCGCGCGTGCACGAACGGGATCTGAATGCCACGGCGCCCGGTCGCAGCTTTGACCGTGGTGGCCCGGGACGCCATGCCATGCAACCGCCAAGCTATACCCGCGAGTCACATGCCCGCCGATTTGCCCGGAGAATAGCCGATCGGCTCAAGGACGGTCTGAGGCATAACCGTTACCAGCGGCTTATCCTCGTTGCATCACCGGATTTTCTGGGGCTGTTGCGCCGGGAGATTCCGGATGATGTATTGAGCCGGATAAATCTGGAGCTGCCTAAGGATTTGGTACGCGAGAAAATCGCGGCGATACTGGAACATATTGCTGCGGGTCGCAGGTAAAAGCCCATGATTCAGCTCAGGAAGCAGGACGCGCTGATTGTCGTCGATGTACAGAACGACTTTCTGCCTGGCGGCAGCCTCGCCGTTCCGGATGGTGACGCCGTAGTACCGATTCTGAATGATTACATCCGGATTTTTCAGCGATATGGCCTGCCGATCTATGCGACCCGGGACTGGCACCCGGCTGATCACTGCTCATTCGTGGAACAGGGCGGGCCCTGGCCACCGCACTGCGTTGCAGGAACGCCGGGTGCGGCCTTCAGTAACGAGCTGGATTTGCCACCTGACGTCGTTGTTATTTCCAAGGCCACGCTTCAGGAAAAGGACGCCTATTCTGGGTTTGAGGATACCGATCTGGCCGCGCGCTGCCGTCGGCTAGGCTGTCAACGCCTGTTTATCGGGGGCCTGGCGACCGATTATTGCGTTCTGAATACGGTGCGGGATGCCCTGAGCGAAGGCTTCGATGTTTATCTCCTCATGGATGCCATTCGCGGCGTCAATGTGAATCCGAACGATGACGAAGCGGCTATCGCTGAGATGCGCAGCCGGGGTGCTGTACCGATCCTGCTGCGCAATCTGGACCTGGATGATTTCAGTAGTTGACTGATCCCGTAAAAGGCGGTTGGCAGGATCGCGCACAGCGTGGCTGACTCACATTTTATACTGGCACCCAGCCTAGTTGTCCGGCATAAACTGCCGTTGATATGGAACCACGCGACTTCTATGGATGACAATCCAGGCTGCCTTTGTTGAAGCATAATAGATAAACCCGTTCACAGTCAGGTGTAACGTTTCGACATAGTCACAATAAGCAGATCATCATTAAGATAGGCATGGGCCGTGCTGCTGTCGGCGTCCAGTGGCAGCAGAAAACAGATATTGAAGCCTTGATTCGCCCTTGCAAGCGGATCATCGGCGTCCTTCCAGAGAATCGGGACATTATCCAGGCTCTTAATGGTCAGCGTGGAGTCCTGCAGAGTGACAGACAGTTTTTTTTGCGGGAAATAGTCAGTATCAACATAAACTGCATATTGAGTGTCCAGTTCCTGAAGATCGATTGGCGCCATGGAATGGCTGTATCGCAGTATATTCTGATCGAGGACCGGCTGCGATGGGTTCGTACTCGTTCCGCTTTCTATCAGAATGCACTGGGGCGGCGGACTGGATGTGAGAGCAGGGGTCAACATATCAATTCTCTCATGCAGAGGTTACTGATTTGTCTGTACTGTTTTTCCTCCCGGCTTGCGGCTTTGTCTTTGTAGTATCCGTTTGTAATGGTTGATCGTTATCTTTGGCCAGGTTCAGCATTTTATCCTGGAGCGTGCTTAGTGCCTCGAACATGTGTATACGGTTTTTGTAGAATTTATTCATGTACTCCAATGTGACATCGGATTCCGCAGCAACGATATCGGCCGGTTTTTCTGCCGTGGACAGGCGTTTTATTTGCTTGAAATTGTATTCCATCCAAAGATGAATTAATTCAAGCTGAGCCTGTGAACATTCTTGCAAGACATCGGCCTGCACCTTGCCGCAGGCGGCGATAGCATTATTGAACTGATTCAAAAAGTCGACGGGGAGCTGGTGGGTCTTATCATTCATGATTTACACCTCCTTTTCGGGTAATAACGGACGACGTTTAATTGATAACTATAGCAAGGCAATATTCTATTCGCTACGTGAGTGATTCCTTTAGAACACCACAACGATGCCGTCTGTATCAATTTGATTGGTGGAGTGTTATTCGGGAATGAACAGGCTAGAAACCTGCTTATCAGAGAAGATAATCTAGTGTTTGTAACTGACTGATTTGCAGACTAAGCTAACAGCGCGGCCAGTTTGAAGCTCTATGGACGACCGTTAAATACAGGAGATTGGATGCATTCTAAAGATGTATAACAGACTGACGAATCCAAAACGGCACGCTGAAACAGCACTCATTGAGTGGCGAAAATAAAACTGCGTAGTAAAAATAAGACAACGGTTAACCCGAACAGCAGGATACGTTTAATCATTTAACCGTTGGTAACTGGGTGTTTCTGTCACCCCGAACCGGCATCCGATCAGTCACTGTTCGCATTCAGTGACTGGTTCCGTCAAGCTGGTCGGCGAGTTCGCGTACAGCGTGGCTGATCCTCACTTCATACCCGGCTCCCTCCTTAAGCTGTTTGAGGTCGGGCGGCAGATGGTTGATCTGCTTCATTGCGTGTTCGCGAATTGATGCTACGGATTCGGCCTGATGCAAACGTCGGCCGCTTCGCATCACCGGTTGCAGCAGGGACCGTCCGCTGATGTCCTCGTCAACCAGAGCCAGTATGTCATGACTGAAGGAACCGTTGTCATCATACTGACGCAGTACCTGTTTGCGGCCCGGCCATGTGGCCTTGCCTTCGGAGCGCTTGCGCCGTGGCTGGCCGGCATATTCCTGCAGCTTGTAGGCACAATCCAGATATGGCCGATCGGCCGAGCAGTCCAGTTGGGTACCGACACCGTAACCGTTTATCGGAGTGTCTGAACTGACGAGTCGCGCTATTTCATATTCATCGAGACCACCGCTCACGAAAATACGGATACTCTGACAGCCGCCTTCATCCAGGATACGGCGTACGTGCCTGGCTTCCCGGCCCAGATCACCACTGTCGATTCGGACTGCATGGATAGCGATATTGTCCTGTTTCAGTGTGCTGGCGAGTTCGACGACCTTGGCGGCCGCGGCGGCTGTATCGTAGGTATCGATCAGCAGCACGTTGTTGTCGGGATGCACGCGGGCAAAGTGCTTGAAAGCCGCGTATTCATCGCCAAAAGCCTGAATATAGGAGTGCGCCATGGTGCCGTAGAGCGGAATGCCGTAGGCCGGTTCCGCCATGACAGTCGCTGTGCCGTCGAAACCGGCGATATAACCGGCTCGGGCTGCCAGCAGGCCGGCGTCGGGGCCATGGGCACGGCGCAGGCCGAAGTCAACCAGCAGCTTGTCCGTCGCGGCGAGCCGGAATCGGGCCGCCTTGCTGGCGATCAACGTCTGAAAATGCAGGGCGTTGATGAGTATGGGTTCGATCAGCTGTGCCTCGGGGAGGGGAGCAATAACCCGGAGAACCGGCTCATTGGCAAAGAACACAGTGCCTTCCGGCATCGCTTCCACATCACCGGTAAAACGCATGCCCGAAAGGGAATCGATGAAGCTTTTACCAAAGCGGCCGCTATCTTGCAGCCATTTCAGATCGTCAGCGCTGAAATGCAGATTTTCCAGATAACTCAGCGTGTGCCCGAGGCCGGCCGCGACAAGAAAGCGCCGTTCCGCCGGCAGTTTGCGTACGAAAAATTCAAATACGGCCGTGTCCCGCATGCCGGCCGCGTGATAGGCCTCGAGCATGGTCAACTGGTAAAGATCAGTCAGCAGCGGACTGAGGGCGTCGAAACCGGCCTCGGCGGCGGTCTGCGTGGTTAATTCAGATTTGGGCATGACACAAACATGCTAAGTTTAATTTTATGATGACGGCAACCATAGTCTGCAATAAAAGATACTGACATCGATGGATATTGAACTGGGGCAAATGGAAATCTTCAAACGCCTGGCTGTGGCGTTGGCGGCGGGATTTCTTATCGGACTGGAACGCGGCTGGTCGGATCGTGATGAACCTGAAGGTCAGCGTATCGCCGGCATCCGGACATTCGGACTTATCAGTCTGCTCGGCGCATTATGGTCACTGGTTTACCTCAGTACCGGGAGCTGGGCAGTGGTGCTGGCTTTTCTGGGTTTTTGCGGGCTCGTCATTGTTGCCCAGTGGCAGCGTAGCCAGGAGCAGGGGGGTTATGGCATCACTACTACTGTAGCCGCTCTGATCACGTTTGTGCTCGGCGCGGTTGCCGTCTTGGGCCATCTCAGCATTGCCGCCGGTACGGCGGTCGTCATTGCCTTCATCCTGGGCCTCAAACCGCAATTGCACGACTGGCTGCAACGCCTGGATCAGGAAGAACTGTTCGCCACCCTCAAGCTGTTGCTGATCTCCGTGGTGATACTGCCAATCCTGCCGAATCAGGGTTACGGTCCGTGGGAGGCCCTGAATCCCTACGAAATCTGGTGGATGGTCGTACTGGTCGCAGGGATTTCCTATTGCGGTTATTTCGCCAGCCAGATTGCCGGTGCCCGGCGCGGTATTCTGCTGACAGCACTCAGCGGCGGTCTGGTGTCTTCCACCGCGGTGACGCTGACGCTCGCGCGTCTGCAGAAAGCAGGGCAAAAATTCGACCCTCTGTATGCTACCGGAATCATCCTCGCCTCAGTGACCGTGTTTCCACGTATATTGATCTGGGTGGCGGTGATCCGGCCAAAGCTCGTCTGGGGACTGGCTGCTCCCATGATTCTGATGACGCTGGCCTGTGCAGTGCTGGGCGTGCTGGCGTGGCGCGGGATGCGCGCCAAGCGCGATCAGAAACAACCACATTATGTTCCGGACAACCCGTTTGAGCTGGGTGCGGCCCTTCAGATGGGGGCAATACTGGCGATTGTCATGCTGCTGGCACAGGCGTTCACCGAGTGGTTCGGGGATACCGGTGTCTACCTGCTGGCTGGCGTGTCCGGAATAGGGGACGTCGATGCGATTACCCTGACCCTGGCACGGATGGCCAATGGCAATCTTGAAACCACTGTTGCTGTCGTAGCCATCACGATTGCCGCCATCGCCAATACTGTTACGAAGTGCGTACTGGCCGCTGGTGTCGGTGGTCCGGCACTCGGTCGGTATGTGATACCCCGTTTCGCCGCGGTCATTGTAGCCGGCCTGATAGGCATGGCCGGCTATCTGATCTACAGCATATAACAGATTGTTATATCTCTTCGTATCAATCACCACAATATATAGCGCTCAGTCGCTATAAAGCCATTTCAGCACTCTGCCCCTTCTCCGTTAATTCTTTAAATAATATTAAAATACAATAAGATATAAATTGAAGCTCATTTTTAATTTAAACTAATCACTTTCACGGAATAGGGTTAACCAATGTCAATTAACAGGCAATTCAGATCTCCTCCCACGCGGGACAGGACGCGCATACCAGGTTAAAGGTAAATTCAGGCCCGGCCGGCGGTGGCTGCGGTTGTTGCAGGTATCAGTGGGGACTTATTTGAGATTATCCGTGGATTGGGGTAGCCAGCTTTGGCTGACAGACACGCTGTGGAGCGCAGTGAGGGAGATGCGAATGTGGGTTGGTGTCAGTTTGTGGCGAGTTCGTCAATACGGGCCGCCATGATGAAATCGTTTTCGTGCAGTCCCTTTATCTTTTTTGTCTGCAGATCCACCTGGCAGAAGCCCCAGCCGAAAGTGATGACGGGATGATGTCCCTGTTCCTCGGCCAGTTCCCCGATCTGCTTGACGAATTCCAGGGTCGTCCGGAAATTGCTGAATTTGAAGTTACGCCGCAGCCGGCTGGCATTATCTGCCAGCTCCCAGTCGGGGACCTGTTGCAACAGCTTTCCGGCTTCTTCCGGTTCGAGCGATGGAACACCGCCGCGGCAGGGGGTGCAGACTTTTTCCTTGAGTGCGTCCGTCATGGTGATGAAAAGCGGAAATGAATTCTGCCACCCCTGTCTGGCAGGGGTGGCTGATTACTGGGACAGTCAGGATTCAGGCGCGTTCGATCTGCACCAGATTGTCTGAAAACGTAGGCGCATGGCCCATGCCAACGAACTCGGCCGAACTGATAACATTGACCGTCCCCTTGTTCAACTGCCGCCAGTAGCCCAGCGTGGCGACGACCACGCCTGGATTCACGTCATCCGTCAGCTTCGCCTCGCCTTCAAAAGCGCCGCGGTCGTTGAAGACGCGCACGGTATCGCCTTCAAGAATCCCGCGCGATCCGGCATCAGTCGAGTTGATCAGGACAAACTGCTCGCCCTGACCTTTGATCTTGTGATCCATATTGGCGTAGCAGGAGTTCAGGAAACCGTGACTCTTGGGTGAGACGATATTCAAGGGATAGCGCTTCGCCAGTTCCGGATTGGTCAGCGAGGTTTCTCTTGACGGCACATAGTCGGGCAGGCTGTCCAGCGGTTCGCCGGGCTGAAAGTCCTCGTACATCTGCCGGAACGGTCCGGCGACGAAATTTTTCGCGTCCTCAACCCTGAATTCGCATTTTCCTGAAGGAGTCGGAAAATTGCCTGCTTTGTGCGGACAGCGCTCATCCTTGCTGCCGACGTTCAGACGGGCATAGCCGTGTTCACGTAAATAATCCAGATCCATGCCATTGCAGGCAGGAGCATCCCAGTCAATGTAATGCTGCAGGCATTCGGCATCCGACCATTTGAACTGCTCGTCTTCAAAGCCCATATACTGGGCCAGGCGGCGGAATATTTCATTGTTCGGCAGGGCTTCACCGGGCGGTTCGACACACTTGGTGTTATAGGTGAGATACATATGGCCCCACGACAGGATAATATCTTCCATCTCCGCGCCCATCGCGGCCGGCAACAGGATATCGGCATACGCAGCCGTGTCCGAAATAAAGTGCTCGGCTGAGACCATAAACAGATCTTCACGCATCAGGCCCGCAATGATCTTGTCGGTCTCCGGCGCCTGCGTGACCGGGTTGGAGTTCCAGCACATCATGGACATGATGGGGGGATCGAGTGGCATTTCACCGGTCAGGGCGCGGCCAATCTGGAGATTGTTGACAACCCGCGTACCTTCGGGAATCAGATCAGGCCGGCAGATAACGTCGAATTTATAGGGATGTTCCCAGACCGGCATCTGCGTAACACCGCCGCCGACATGCCGCCAGGCGCCGGTGAGTGCCGGAATGCTGGAGACGGCGCGGATGGTCTGGCCGCCGCCATAATGGCGTTCGAGCGCGACACCCATGCGAATCGCGGCCGGCTGTTCGGTGGCCAGTTCACGCGCCAGTTTACGGATGTCGGCCGCGGCCACGCCGGTGATGGCTTCCGCCCATTCCGGAGTGCGTTCCCGTGCCCGTTCCGCCAGTTCCTGGTAGCCGACGGTGTACTGATCAACATAGTCCTGATCTACCAGTCCCTGATCGATAATACTGCTGATTACCGCCATGGCCAGCGCGCCATCGGTGCCGGGCCGGGGACAGATATGCCAGTCGGCCTGCTTGGCGGTTTTGGACCTGTAGGCGTCGATGACCACGACCTTGGCGCCTTGCTTGCGGGCGTCCTGGACGATATGCCAGTGATGCAGATTGGTGCTGACGCTGTTGCAGGCCCAGAGCACGATATATTTTGAATGGATGTAACTTTCCGGGTCGACGCCGCCGGTGGGACCGACGGTCAACAGCCAGGCGGTACACGAGGCTTCGCCGCAGAAGGTACGTTCACAGACGGTAGCGCCCAGACGGTTGAAGAAAGCATCACCACCGTTCAGGCCGTGCACGAGACCCTGATGGCCGAGATAGCTGTAGGGAATGATGGCCTGGGATCCGTATTCCTCGATAATGGCTTTCCAGCGATCGGCTATCGTGGCAAGCGCTTCATCCCAGCTTATACGTTCGAACTGTTTGCTGCCCTTGGGGCCGGTGCGCCGCAGGGGATACAACACCCGGTCGGGATGATAATGGCGCTTTTCGTAATCCTTCAGCTTGACGCATAGTCCACCCCGCGTCATGGGATGATCCGGGTTGCCTTTGACGCCCACCAGCTTGCCGTCCTCGACCTCGAAGATCATGGCACAGGTATCGGGGCAATCATGCGGGCAACCGCCAAAAAAAGTCTGTCGTTCGGGTTTGATTACAGCAGCCATGATCGGCTCCTCCAGCAGAAACTCAGCAATTAGAACACATTACACCCGGCGCCCGAGAGCGTCTATAGTGCAAGGCAGCAATCTCTGAAATCAGTCGCCGAATATATCGGTGAGCACCTTATCCACCTTGTCAGCGGCTCTTTCCAGTACATTTTTCTGCTCCGGCTGTTGCGCTGTGCCGGACCGGTTAGATGTATCGCGCTGTGTGCCGCCTTGCTGTGCTGATGGCGAAGGTTTAGCGAGCGCGGCTGCGCAGGGGTCTTCGGCAGCAAATGTGCGGTCGAACAGACCCTGTGCCAGCAATGACAGCCCGCCGGTCGCGAATGCCGCACCAACGGCTCCGGCGGTTTTCAGAACACCCTCGAGATCGGTAGTGGGCCGGGGATCGGATAATGTACCGCCGATGTAAACGCCATCACCCAGCTGCGACAGGCTTATGCCCAGACCTTTCCGTGCCCTGGGCTTGGCACGGAAAGCAATGGCTTCGCTGCCCAGGTCGATGATGCCGCTGCCGAGTACGTTGACCTTCGAAGTCTGCAGCGCGATGCCTTCATCCGCGCGGGCGATGCCATCCTTGATATCGAAATTCATGACACCGCAGATCAGCTCGGATTGATTATCGCTGTCAGACAGCGGATTGATGAACTGAAACGTTGAAAAGATCAGATCCGAACCGGCCAGATCGGTCATGTTATTCAGCAACTGGCCGCGACCGGTCTCGACCAGCAGTGTGCCGTCAAGGCCAGCTGCAATTTCGGCCTCGCTGTTGCCGCTTCCGCGGCCATTGAATCGAATGTCGGTACGGCCGTCACGTATCGGTGGATCCTGTCGCAGAGCCGGTAACTGTGCCGGTAGTATATTGTCGACATTGATGTTGATATCGAAACGCGGCGCTTCGGATGTGACTTCAACGGTGATATGACCCTTCAGACCACCATCGGCAACACGGGCCTCGGGATGCAGATTCAGTACACCGTCCCTGAGCGTCAGCCGCAGATCCAGATTGGCGAGTTCGGCCTGGCGGGTCAGGATCCGGGCTGCCTGAATGCGGGCTTCGGCATTGACAAGATTGAGGATTGATAAATCAAACTTTTCACTTGAAAATATTTTTTTATCTTCTTGTTTATCTTCATCCTGAAGAGGAATTAAATCGAGCTGTTCGGATTCGAGCCTTGCATTGATGGCAGGGCGTTTTTCTGATAATACCAGCTGGATTTCACCAGCGAGATCCGATTCAGCCAGCCGCAAGCTGAATGGCTTGATGACAAACTGATCAGGTCCGCCGCTCAAATCACCCCGTACAGTCAACGGACCGATGGCTGGCAAGTCCAGATCGGCGGCGTCATTAAAGTCGGCTAATGACCCGGCTTCAAAATCGAGTTCCGCTTCAATGCCTGCCAGTTGCTGTGGCTGTTCAATGCGGCCTTCAATCTGTGCGACAGCGCTACCGATTTCAGCCTCCAACGACAGGGGGTAGGGACCGGACGCGAACATCTGCGTCATGGAACCGATGTTCCCATGAAGTTCTATTGGCAAGCCTTCATAATCGGCTTCAAGATTCAGATTCAAAGACTCACCAAAAGCTTGAGGTTCTGCTGTTAATAGATTGATATTAAATGTTATCGGCTCAATTTCACTATGGCCATGGTAAGTGATCTGCGCCGTGTCGATCTGTAGTTCGCGGATATCAAGTGACGGCCGGTCCAGGGCACTGTCGGCAGCCGGGGGCTTTTCCGACTGCAGCTTGTTACTGGGCAACCAGTTGCCACGGCCCTCAGGACCGATTTCCAGGTGAACTACCGGCTGCGACAGAGCGATCCGGTGGATGACGATCTGCTGCTTAAGCAAGGGCAGGAGTGCGATTTGAGCCTCGAGACGCCCGATCGACAGCATGGTCTGGCGCTGTGCCCAGTCTGGATTGCCGAGTGTAGCTTCCTCGATGACGACAGTGGGGATCAATGATGGAGCGAAGCTGATGTCGCCCTGAATCGAGAAGTCACGTCCCGTGTGTTGTTCCACAACCGTGATAATTTCCTGCTTATATTCATCAATATTGAAACTCACGGCAAAGATCAGCAGTCCTATAGCTACCGACAGCGTCAGGACAGCTGCAATTATTACTGTATATTTCAGCGGTTTATTCATGATTGAGATGAATTCCCGAAGTCCGGCGGATATGGTAGGCTAATTTAGATGACATTTAACCATTTATATTTATCCCAAAATTGCCGCATTTTTATCTGGATTACTGTTGTCAGCATGTTGACAACGTGGCAGATTGCAGCTGCAGAAATGTCGGCATGTTCGGCAGACATGCCGGGAAATTTATCCTGCCACTTGTCACAGGATAACGATGATAATGGCGGGGCGGTAGATAGCCCCATCAAGCAAAAGCAGAAACGCGGTCATAATTTTTCACTTTATTTGTTAGGTATTACCGCATCATCGATAGTGATCCTGCCAGCCAAGCCGGCTTATCATGAATCTCAACTGCATGCACTGCGACGAATACTGCTTGAGGCACCACCGACCCCGCCCCCAGAAATCAGCTAAAAGTTCCATGAATTACGGACGCGACTGTCTGATCTAACTTCTCGATCAGATCGAGATAACCGGAATTCTACGGAACTTTAATCGAATCCTCAGTCCATCGAGTCATGCGATTGCCACTCGATGCAGGATATCTTCAATAAATATATAGTCTGATTCACCACTATAAATAAACGAAGAGGTTGCACAATGAAAA
>CAZFUS010000047.1:0-18833 GCA_964522485.1 uncultured Enterobacteriaceae bacterium
GGATGATGACAGTCAGTGTGAGCGAGGCAATAGCAATGCCGGCTTCACCGAACAGTTAATATCGACTGTCCTTTAGATAAATTCGGTACTCGGGAATAAATTAAGAGACAACAGATTCTTGACTTAACTCCATATTTTTGCAAGAAATTTCGCCAAGCCGAGACATGGCAATTATAGAAATCTATACTTCCCAATATGGGGTATCATAGTAAATTGGAGTTCATATATAGGGGCATCTCTGGGGTGACTTAATCCGAATCGCCGATCAGGGGAAACGGAGCGTTAAGTTGCAGCTGGTTAGTCGCGATAATAATATTTTTTAATATTTCGACGTTCGGATCGACACTCTGTGCGTCATGTCTCTTCATATTTAATTCATACATTATCGAGGCGTACATGAGTACCTTATCTGTAATAGTTCCAGCGTATAATGAAGCTGAGGTCCTGCCTGAGCTAAATCGCAGATTATTAGCGACTTTAAACAATCTAGGTGATGCTTTCGAAATTATCTATGTCAATGACGGCAGCAAGGATGGCACATTAGAAATCTTAAGTGAGTTGGCAGAGCAGTATTCGGAAGTTTCAGTAGTAGATTTTTCTCGCAACTTCGGCAAAGAGATTGCGTTGACAGCGGGGCTTGATTATGCCAGCGGCGATGCAGTTATTGTTATAGATGCAGACTTGCAGGATCCGCCGGAGTTGATCGTAGATATGGTCAAGCTGTGGCAGGAAGGATATGACATTGTTTATGCGAAGCGTAAACAACGTCAAGGGGAGACGTGGTTTAAACGCGCTACAGCAAAGGTATTCTACTGGCTGATCCACCGCATTAGCAATGTTGAGATCCCTGAAGATACTGGCGATTTTCGGCTGATGAGTCGCCGAGCAGTATTAGCGCTGAACCGACTTAGAGAAAGGCATCGCTTCATGAAAGGCCTTTTTGCTTGGATCGGGTTTCCACAGACGGCGATTGAGTATAATCGTGATTCGCGTTTCGCGGGGCAGACAAAGTGGAATTATTGGAGATTATGGAATTTTGCACTTGATGGTATCACTTCCTTTACGACTATTCCTCTTAAGCTTGCGAGTTATATCGGGTTGACAGCTGCAGTCGTCGGCTTTATTTATGCCGTATGGATTGTTTATAAGACATTAATGTATGGTGATCCAGTAGCAGGCTATCCATCATTGATGGTTGTTATTCTATGCTTGGGCGGTATACAGCTTGTTGGTATCGGTATTCTGGGTGAATATCTTGCCAGGATGTTTGATGAGACAAAGCAGAGACCGTTGTATTTAATAAAGGGATACAAGCCTTCAGCGTTGTATTTGGCTATAGGAGCACGGGACCAAGTTGGTAATGCCTCTGCGGCGGCGGAGAACGACCGAGTAAATCATTATGCTTAAAGAGGGCTAACCCTTTGCCGATGATCGTGGGCTCCGACCATAACGGGTTGGTCTGGATGCGTTTCTTTGCGCAGGCATGTGTCGCTTTAGCGATGCTGGTGTTTTTGCTGACGCGCCTGCAAGATCTTTCTGCCTATTCGTTCTGGTATGACGAGATCTGGTCACTGAACGCTGTTCGTGACGGTTGGAGCGCGTTATTGGTTACTATACAAGAAGATTTAGTTCATCCACCGCTGTTTTACTTGCTTCTCAAGATATGGCATGGCCTCTGGGGAGAATCGGAGTTAGCGGCAAGATTATTATCAGTGAGCTTGTCCACTTTGCTGATTTTACCGGTTACAGCGGTTTGCCGAAGAGCCGGTGCCACGTGGTATGTCATAACGGCTGTGATCCTTATTCTAGCTGTCAATTCCTACTTGATTTGGTATCACCAGCAAGTGCGCATGTATGCGCTATTGTCGCTTCTGTCTATGGCAACTGTTTGGAGCTACCTTAGAGTTCTTGAGGATGCTGATGGCCGGAAAGCGTTGCAACTGTGGATTCTTTTTGGTCTGTTATCGATAGCGCTTATCTATACACATTATTTCGGCTGGCTGGTGTTGGGTACGCTTCTCCTTTGTACACTGTTGCTTGACAGCAGGTTAATTGGGCGTCACATAGTGGTGTTTTCTGTCTGTGCCCTTATATTTCTGCCCTGGTTACTTATGATCATGCCGGTGTATTTTTCCCGTGGAGGACTGGAATCGAACATTGGCTGGATAGAGCAGCCGAGTATAGCCAGTCTTGTCTGGCATTTCGGTAAATTGCACGGCGAGCTCGGAATCAGGGGCACTACCCGGATTGGACTAGTATTGTTCTCGTTTCCGCTTGTGGTGTGGCTTATCTGGCGTGCCAGACGGATCCTGGGGGGATCATTGGATGCGGTAGATCGGCCAATAGTTGTTTTAGCGGCAGTAGGATTATTACCACCGATATTTGCACTGTCATTGGCTATGATGCTACCTCAGGCTCCTTGGGGTGATCGTCATTTGATCATATCGGCTGTGCCTTACCTCGTTGCGGTAATACTGGCGGTTTCACGGCTTTGGGGAACTAAGCTCAGTGGCGTGCATATTTCAGTACTGGTTCTATGGGCAGTTTTCGCTTTTTATCAAGAAGGACCGCCCCGTGCAAATCATGTTGATTTTCGTATACTCGCCGAAGCAGCTATACAGAAACAGGTAAAGCACCTTTTGACTCTGGAGCGTTTTGTGACATTACCGATGCGTTATTACAGTCAGACCCGTTACACGGTTACCGAAATACCGCAGGATGCCACATTGGATAACAATGATGGATGGGTGGTGGTACGTCGGGGATCGGGTCGCACTCTACAGGATGCGGGGCTTTCAGAGTACTGTACTGTTACTTGGTTAGCTTCATCGGCAAGCCTGGATTATACGGTTTCTTTTGGAAGACTCGACTGTGGATCCGCGCAAAACTGATTATGCTAACCAATTGCATATTCTAAACTGGATTATTGTGCAGCCATGAACAACAGTGATTCGAACAGATACGCTTTAAAGATTATTACAGTAGTTCTGGGGATTTTTCTACTCTTTGCACTGGGAGCCCGATTTGTACTATTGAATGCGGATGTGCCACGATGGTTTGCACCTTATGATGTAGGTCTTCATATCGACGAGGGATACAAGACTCTTTCTCCCCGTAACCTTGCCGAGTATGGTGACACCCACTGGAACCCGAAAGATGATTATAAGGGTTGGATGCAGACCAGCCCTGGTAGTCAATGGCTGTATTATACAGCTTTTAAGATCGGGGGGGTAGAGCTCGCCAGTGCACGTGTTGTTGGAGTATTTTTTTTTATAGCGATTGTAGTTGTCTACCTGTTGACCTTTTGGAGAGAGTACCCCCGTTGGACGCTTGTTAGTGGAGCTTTGCTCCTTTCTCTGGAGCCGTTCCTGTATCATTTTTCGCGGACTGCTCTATTCGAAATACAGCTTGCCTTCACAACCTGTCTTGGTTTATTTGCAGTCTATTTGGCCAGAAACAGGGATATGGTTATTCAATTGCTGGCCATATTGGTGGCTGCAACCTTAGCGTGGCAACTATTCAAGCCTTCCGGATTCCTTTATCTAGTGCCGGCCATAGGTGCGTTAGTGGGGCTGGCACTTGTCAGGGGTTCCTATAACCGTAAACAAACGCTGTTTATTATTTTGGCCAGTATTCTCGTCATCATCATCCTGCTTGCGTTAACCCTGAAATATTGGTTGCCCCGAATCGAACTGGATGCGTTTCTCCAATACCCGCGACGGCTGTTGCTCAGTCCTGTACAGGAACTGTCACCATTATCAATGGCGGCGGGCCTCTTGTGTCTGGTTCATGGACTGTCAACCCGTCCCCGCGAATATCTAGGTGATCACTACAGACTGGTACTTTCGGCTACACTTGTTGGTGTACCGTTGATACTCGCTGTCTTCTCCTACGTACCACCACGATATTTCCCTCCTATGATGGCTGTTGGACCACTGTTGGTGATTGATCATATCGCCCGTGGTGCCTGGCAGTGGCGACCCGAGAGGCCACTTCCGCTTTGGGCCCGTTTGGCGGTTGCGGCTGTCTCTGTACCTCTTGCGTGGTATCTGTTGCGTTCGCTGGATTATGCGGTGTTGTCACACCTGCCGATGTATTTTGGAGAAGACCCAGGTGTGTCGGCAGTGACAATGTATAAGTACTACGCTCCGATTGCGCTTCTGGCTCTGATAGCTGGTTTCTGGCTCACCTCCTGGTATGGAAAACACGTGCTGTTCAAACCACTTATCGGCGTTTTGGTGGTTGGATTTGTTATTTTGGGCGTAGCGGAACAGGTGCGAACGCTTGCTTCACCCACATTTGACGCTCAGGAAATTCGTGCTGCCCTGCGGCATGTTACCGACAGCGAAGCCAGTGTCGGTGGTGACTGGGCACCTTATTTCACATTGGGCACAGGCCGCAAGACCCTCTACGTCAATGATGTAACTAACAGGACAGAGCGATTTGGCGAACTACGCCCGGAATATTTCCTGTCGGTCGGGACCCGATTCGATCAGCGGACCTTTCAGGCTTTGAAAGCTTCGGAAAATCCCGCTTTGGGTGCCCCAGAACATCTGGGCACTTTTCTTGGGAGAGATGTTATATTGTTTCCGCTCGTGTACCGTGACTCGTCAAACGACGCTTTGAGCGATAAAGCCACTGGGAAGCGGCATTAGTGAAAAGGGACTAGTTTTCTCTATGGAGCATGATCTGTTCGGTCGAGTTTCTGGGATGTAGTCTTGAGGTTACGTTTACTTTTATAAAAACGACTTTTAAAAGGCTCGGTCCGGGATTCGACACCAAATGTCCACACGGAATTCAGGACATAGTTGCCAAGAAACGCAACCCCGGTAGCCACCACCTGTGCGAGTAAATAATATATGGAAAGTTGTGTAGTCAGTAGCCATACAATCAATCCATTGATGATCATAGTAAATGTCGCGACAGTAATAAATTGAGGCGCCGCGACGACATGCCGGCGTTGACTGCGAAATACCCATCGGTAACTTAACAGGTAGTTAATTATTGCACCTGTGAGAAAACCGAGGGTGGTCGCTGTTACCGGTACGCAAACACCAGTTTCCACTAGGATAACCATTACAGCGTAATGGGCGCTTGTGCCTACTGCTCCAACACCTGCAAATTTGGCTATTCGTATCATGCTGTTAACCGGTCAGCTGTATTTAAGTTCTTGAACAGTCTGATTCTCTCAATAAAGTTGATAAATAAGCCGCAACAAGGAACGGTGCTCTCTAACCGGCTACCGTATATCGGTATATGCTTCTTGGGTTTCTGATCGCTCGTCATAGCTGCAATACGCTTACTTCAAGCGTCGGCACGGATCCATGTGCTGAGTGTGAGGGGCTACACATAGTCAATGTGAGCTGTATTGTTACTTGTTAAACATGGTCGTTGAATAATATAGATTTTCTATACCGCTGGTAAGAGACTAGGTTTATGGGCTCTGTGGTCAATGAGGCTGGTGTTGTTCTCCACGATAAAAGCAATGAGTCCCTGACAATAACCTGTTACTGTAATGTATGCTACAGACATAACGGAATATTAACCATTCTTCTCGGATGGAGCTACGCGGAAATAACGAACCTTGGCGGTTTTCACCGCACTCTCTGTAGTGGCGGTGATTTCAAAAGCGTAGTCACCTATGCGCAGACTGGTGCCGGGTTCGGGGATACTTTCGAGATGTTCCAGAATAAGTCCATTTAATGTACGCGGACCTTTGGCAGGCAGGTGCCAGCGCAGCTTGCGGTTGATCTCGCGGATGCTGGCAGTAGCATCAATCAGATAACTGCCATCATCGTGTGGATGAATTTCACGGTTGAACGTCTGCAGGTCAGTAGTAAATTCTCCGACGATCTCTTCCAGCATATCTTCAAGCGTGACTAGTCCGAGTACCACGCCGTATTCGTCGACGACCAGGGCGATACGTTGCCGGCTGCGTTGAAAGTTAAGCATCTGTGTGTGCAACGGAGAATCTTCTGGAACGAAGTAGGGTGGTGACAGACTTGATTCGACCAGGTCTTTAGTAAGCTCTTCATGCTCAATCAGACTGCGCAACAGACGCCGCACATGCAGAATACCCACTGTATTGTCCAGATCGCCGCGATAGACGGGAATGCGGGTGTGGCGACAGTTATCCAGCATGTCATAGATTTCGTCCAGACTATCTTCCAGATCGATTGCCGTGATTTCAGCCCTAGGGATAATAATGTCATTAACGGTGAAATTCTCGAGATCGAGTATGCTGAGCAGCATGCGCTGATGACGCTGTGGGATCATGTTGCCGGCTTCGCGCACAACTGTACGCAGCTCCTCGCGGGTCATCGGTGAGTCATCATGTTCTTCTGCACTGACACCGAAAATCCTGAGCAGGCCATTGGCAATGGCGTTTAATGCCCAGACGGCTGGATAACATACACGCAGTAATGGCCCGAGTACGAACGAAGTCGGGTAGGCAATGCGCTCGGGATTGATGGCTGCCAGGGTCTTCGGTGCCACTTCGCCGAAGATGAGGATGATGACAGTCAGTGTGAGCGAGGCAATAGCAATGCCGGCTTCACCGAACAGCCGGATTCCAATGACTGTCGCCAGCGAGGCGGCAAAAATGTTCACAATATTGTTGCCGAGCAGGATTACCCCGATGAGACGATCAGGGCGTTCGAGTAATTGTTGCGCGCGTCTGGCACCGCGATGCCCCGCTTCGGCAAGATGACGCATACGATAGCGGTTGAGTGCCATCATTCCGGTTTCTGATCCGGAAAAGTACCCGGACAGCAGGATCAGAATGCCCAGCGTGATGAATAAATACGAAAGTGGTATATCTTCCAAGCAGCGGAACCCTCAGGCAGTTATTTCCGATGAAGATATAGGGTGGTATCCGATATCACAGCCCATTCAGGTGCGGTGCAGAATCAGTTCCAGTGCCAGCTTGCTGCCGAAGTAGGCGAGCATCAGACAGGCGAAACCGCCCAGTGTCCAGCGTATCGCGGTCTGGCCGCGCCAGCCGCGCGCCCAGCGTCCCCACAGCAGAACGGCAAAGGTTAACCATGCGAGTAACGACAATACGGTCTTGTGTACCAGGTGCTGGGCGAAGGGATCGTGCAGAAACATGAAACCGGTGGCAAGCGACAGGCTGAGAAGAAAGAAGCCGATGGTAATGAGCTGAAACAGCAGATTTTCCATGACCTGCAATGGCGGCAGTGCACGCATGATGGTCCCCGGGTGTTTGCGCCGGAGCTGGCGTTCCTGCAGGGCCAGGACCAGCGCCTGCAGGGCGGCAACGCCGAGCAGACTGTAGGCACAGATGGATAACAGGATGTGAGCCTGCAGTCCGGCCGGCGTGCTGGCGGGCACGATGCGGCTGCTGGGCAGGGTGATCTGCAGTAAAAGACAGAGCGCTGCGACCGGATAGAGAATGATGGTCAGGTTTTCGAGCGGACTGGTGAATGCACCAACCAGTACAAACAGGCCAATCATCCAGGTAACCAGTGACAGGGCATTGAAGAACCCCAGGTTAAGGCCTTGCGTGGTATGGATGAACTGATACAGCACCAGCGCATGCAGTATGAGTGCTGCGGCGCCGATAAGCAGACAGAGGCGCTTGCGTTCCAGGCTGGTGGGTTCCGGATGCAACAGGCCCGCGGCGATGCGTCCGGCCGCCAGGATATACAACAGACTGGCGAGACCGCCCCCAAGAATAGGGGTCATAAGCACAGCAGTTCAGGCAACATCACGGCATCATTGCACAATCTGCCTCCGGGTTGAAGCCGGACCCGTGCGCCCGGGGGGATGGCTCGGTTATAATCAACGACTGTTTTGTTGTGTATCCTCAATCTACCTCCGGTACCTGATTCATGTTCGACAATCTTTCCGAACGTCTTAAACGTACGCTCAAGGACCTGCGTGGCCAGGGCAGGCTAACCGAAGACAATATCAGCGCTGCCATGCGCGAGGTGCGTATGGCATTGCTGGAGGCGGACGTCGCCCTGCCAGTGGTCAAGCAGTTCGTCGACCACGTGCGCGAACGTGCTGTTGGCCGTGAAGTATCGACCAGCCTGACACCCGGACAGGTCGTCATCAAGATAGTCCATGAGGAGCTCATCAGCCTCATGGGCGAGACGGCGGTGCCCCTGAACCTGAATGTGCCGCCGCCGGCCGTGATTCTGCTGGCCGGTCTTCAGGGGGCCGGCAAGACCACGACTGCCGTCAAGCTGGCGCGGCATATCCGCGATGATCAGAAACGCAGCGTCAAGGTGGTTTCCTGCGACGTTTACCGTCCGGCTGCCATCGATCAGCTGCATCGCCTGGCCGAGCAGGCCGGGATCGAAACCCTGCCCAGTGATGTCAGCCAGAAGCCGGCCGCGATCGCCCATGGCGCGGTTGATGCGGCCAGGCGCCAGGGTGTGCAGACTTTAATCGTGGACACCGCCGGCCGCCTTCATGTCAACGAAGACATGATGGCCGAAGTCCGGGCGCTGCATGCGGATTTGAAACCGGCTGAAACCCTGTTCGTGGTAGACAGCATGATGGGCCAGGACGCGGTCAAGGCGGCCGAGGCCTTTAACAATGCATTGCCATTGACGGGTGTGGTGCTGACCAAAGTCGATGGCGACGCCCGCGGTGGCGCGGCTCTGTCAGTGCGTCACGTGACCGGCAAACCAATCAAGTTTCTCGGCAGTGGCGAGAAGTTTGACGAGCTGATGCCGTTTCACCCGGACCGGGTAGCCTCGCGTATCCTTGGCATGGGTGATGTGCTGAGTCTGATCGAGGACGTCGAGCGCAAGACCGATCAGGCCAAAGCCAAAAAAATGGCTGACAAGCTGAAGAAGGGCGGCTTTGATCTGAACGATTTTCGTGAGCAAATCAGTGAAATGAATCGCATGGGCGGCATCGGCAGTCTGCTCGATAAATTGCCCGGCGGTGGCCAGATTCCGCAGGCGGCCCTGAACCAGGTCAATGATGGCATGTTCAACCGACTCGGTGTGATCATTGATTCCATGACGGCCCGGGAACGCCGCCGGCCGGACATCATAAACGGCTCGCGCAAGAAGCGTATTGCCGCCGGCTCCGGCACCAGCATTCAGGATGTCAACAAGCTGCTTAAACAGTTCGGCCAGATGCAGAAGACCATGAAGCGCATGAAGCGTAAGGGTGGACTGCAGAACATGTTGCGCGGCATGGGGGGCGGCGGGCGTGTGCCACCGGGATTCGGGATCTGAGGTTTGTTTCTTAAGATGTTCAATAACTTGCCACTACTGCTTCGGCCCCGTTTGATCACCGGCCCGGAGCTCCAAGAGGGAGATCAGCAAAGCCGACGGTCACAGTAAGTACACCTTGCAAACCCAAATGGATGTTTCAGTCGCTGCTACAGGCCCCTCCTGAATATCTGCATTTCTGATAGCGAACGGGAGATCCGCAGGCTGCTGGAGCCGCTTGCAGCCGTGGGACAGCAAGTTATACAGTAATCCGGTGAAGTTGTATCAAAATAGTTTCATAACTATGCTATTAATATGAATGATTTTTCCGTTTGTGCAGCCACTATGTGGAAACCTGTAACAGCCCGCCTGTGAACGACGACAACGACAAGAACGCCCTCGACTATCATCGCTATCCGCGGCCCGGCAAGATCGAAGTCACTCCCACCAAGCCGCTGGCCAACCAGCGGGATCTGGCGTTGGCTTACTCTCCCGGGGTGGCGGCTGCCTCCCTGGCCATCGCCAACGATCCTGCTGCAGCCGCCGAAGTCACCGCCCGTTCCAACCTGGTAGCCGTCATCAGCAACGGCACTGCCGTTCTTGGTCTGGGCAACATCGGGCCACTGGCAGCCAAGCCGGTCATGGAAGGCAAGGCGGTTCTGTTCAAGAAATTTGCCGGGATCGATGTGTTCGATCTCGAAATCAACGAAAAGGATCCGGAAAAGCTGGTCGAGATCATCGCCAGCCTGGAGCCGACCTTCGGCGGCATCAATCTCGAAGATATCAAATCACCGGAATGTTTCATGGTCGAAGGCCGTCTGCGCGGCCGCATGAACATCCCGGTATTCCACGACGATCAGCACGGTACTGCGATTATTGTCGGGGCGGCTGTACTGAATGGCTTACGCCTGGTTGGTAAGGATATACGTGAGGTCAGACTGGTGTGCACCGGTGCCGGCGCTTCCGGCATTGCCTGCCTCAAGGTGCTGGAAGGCCTCGGCTTACCCAAAGAAAACATGATCGTGCTGGATCGCCAGGGTGTGCTGTATGTCGGTCGCCGGGGCGGGCTCGAGCCGCACAAAAAGCTGTTTGCTACCAGGAGCGATGTCCGTACGCTCGGCGATGCCCTGAAGGATGTCGATATCTTTCTGGGCCTGTCGGGCCCCGGGGTACTGAAACAGGAAATGGTACGGAGCATGGCCCGTGATCCGCTGGTATTCGCGCTGTCAAACCCGATCCCCGAGATCCTGCCGGAGGAAGTCCAGGCCGTACGGCCCGATGCCGTGATTGCCACCGGACGCTCGGATTATCCCAACCAGGTCAACAATGTCCTGTGCTTTCCTTTCATATTTCGCGGGGCGCTCGATGTCGGCGCGACCACGATCAATGAAGAAATGAAGCTTGCCTGCGTGCATGCGCTGGCCGACCTTGCCATGGAAGAAGCCCCCGATACGGTCGTCGCCGCCTACGGGGGCATGGACTTTAAATTCGGTCGTGACTACCTCATTCCAAAGCCATTTGACCCGCGGCTGATACTGAAACTGGCACCGGCGGTGGCCAGGGCCGCGTGTGAGAGCGGTGTGGCCACGCGGCCCGTGGAGGATATCGAAGCTTATCGCCAGCAACTGACCCAGTATGTGTTCGAGTCGATTCTGGTGATGCGGCCGGTATTCGAGCGTGCCAAGACACATCTGCAGCGGCTGGTGTATGCCGAGGGTGAACTGGCTTCCACACTCAGGGCGGTGCAGAACATCGTCGATGAGAAATTGGCGCGACCTGTCCTTATCGGTGACCCGGCGGTGATCGCCGGGCGTATTGAACAACTGGGATTGCGTCTTCGGCTGGAATACGATGCCGAAGTGGTTGCACCGGAAGAGGGTGATCAAGAGCACCATACATCGATGGCAGCGGCGATGGTCAGGCGTGGCGAGGCCAATGGCATGATTTGCGGCCTGGAAGGTCATTTTCATACGCACCTGGACTACGTCACCGGGCAGCTGGGGTTGGTGCCGGGTGTCAGTCAGGCCGCGGCGATGAACATCATCATCCTGAAACAGGGTGTTTTCTTTATCTGCGACGTAGCGGTCACGACCGAACCCGACAGCCGGCAACTGGCGGATATGACGCTCATGGCTGCTGATATCATCAAGCGTTTCGGTATGACACCGCGCGCGGCGTTGTTATCACACAGTAATAATGTGGACTTAAACCCGGCAACCATCGCGCGTCTGCACGCTGCTCTTGCAATGATCCATGAACGTGACCCGGAACTGGAAGTCGATGGTCAGATACGGGCCGACGCAGCACTCGATGAACAGATACGCCGGACCATCCGGCCGGATTCACCCCTGCGGGGCCAGGCCAATCTGCTGGTGATGCCGAATATCGAGGCGGCCCGGATCGCTTACGATTTGATCAAGACGCTGGGTGACGCGGTTTCAATCGGCCCGGTCTTGCTGGGACTGGCCTATCCGGTGCATATTCTGACAGCCTCGGCCACTGTGCGGCGTATTGTCAATGTCAGCGCGCTGGCGGCGGTCGATGCCCAGGTCTTTGCGGCATTGCGCAGCCGTCAGCAGGATTCTGAAACAGCCGTTGGCGAACGGGAAATGGTGTGATTCTCAGTCAATCGTAAGCCGGAAGCAGAGGCTATTATTTCAGTCCGGGTTGTTTGCCGTTCGTGTTCCTTCCCTGTGGGAGTAAGCTATTGTCAATGGCTGTTATTCCGCCGGAATTGAAGAGCGCTCCTGCTCACTGCATACAGTGATGCTGCACGCCATCGAGGTCCGTGATCTGTGCAAATCTTATGGTGCCGTTCGCGCTGTCGATGGCATCAGTTTTGCGGTGCCGGCGGGCACGGTCTGCGGCTTGCTGGGTGCCAACGGCGCCGGCAAAACAACCACCATTGCTATCCTGCTCGGTTTGCTGACGCCGAGTAGCGGCCGGGTCAGCATACTGGGCGAGGATTTTCTAAGCGACCGCTACAAGGTGCTGCCACGGATGAATTTTTCCTCGCCATACGTCGATCTGCCACAGCGTCTGAGTGTGTATGAAAATCTCGATGTGTATGCTCGTCTGTATGGTGTTGCGGATCGCCGGAAGCGCATTCATGACTTATGTGAAGCGCTGGATCTGACCGATTATCGCAAGCGGGTCTATGGCAGTCTGTCGGCGGGTCAGAAGACCCGTGCGGCGCTGGCCAAAGCGTTGATCAATTATCCGGATCTGCTGCTGCTTGACGAACCGACCGCCTCCCTGGATCCGGATACGGCCGATCGCATGCGCCGGTATCTTGGGGATTATCAGGCAGCAACCGGTGCCAGTATTCTGTTCGCTTCGCACAACATGAACGAAGTTGAGCGCATCTGTGATCAGATACTCATCATGCGTGCCGGGCGTATTATCGACAGCGGCCGGCCCCGGGATCTGATCGCCGCTTACGGCCGTACCACACTGGAAGAGGTCTTTCTTGATGTCATACGTCGCCAGACAGACGACGAAGTGATAACAACCTGATGCTGCCCGCCATGACTGGAAGTGCAGGACGTGTCTATGCCATCGTCGTGCGCTATGTGTACCTGCTGCGCGGTTCCTGGCCCCGTATTGTCGAACAGGCCTACTGGCCGACTGTACAGATGATTATCTGGGGATTTATCACGCAGTTTTTCATGACGAACAGCGACTGGGTGGCGCAGGCTACCGGTGTACTCCTGTCTGCCGTATTGTTATGGGATGTACTGTTCCGTGCCCAGCTGGGTGTATCAGTACCGTTCATGGAAGAAATCTTCGCCCGCAATCTCGGCCACATGTTTGCCAGCCCGCTGAGGCCTCAGGAATTTGTTCTGGCCCTGCTGCTGATCAGTCTCATGCGTACTGTAATCGGTGTCGGCACGGCGGCATTACTGGCGATACCTCTTTACCACATTTCCGTGTTCGATATGGGACTGCCGCTGATTGCTTTCTTTACCAGTCTGCTGGTGTTCGGCTGGTCGGTGGGACTAATGATTTCGTCGCTGCTGATGCGCTACGGTCTGGGGGTGGAAAGCCTGGCCTGGGCCTCTATTTTCGCTCTGGCGCCGGTCAGCGGCATCTATTATCCGATTGCCATATTGCCGGACTGGCTGCAACCGGTAGCCTGGTCGTTACCGACCAGTTATGTATTCGAGGGCATGCGCAAGGTGCTGTTCGAGGGAATTTTTGATCAAATACTGCTGACGCAGTCCATTGCCCTCAATATAATCTACCTGGTTCTGGGAAGCTGGGTTTTCTACCGGGCGTTTCAGAATGCCCGGCATAAAGGCCTGTTATTGCAGATCGGCGAATAATGATGGTCTAACAGCAAACGCCAACTCGTGTTATTCTTGGCATGTTTTATCCACCTATTTGAGGAAGAATGCATGGCAATCAAGGCAATTAAGGAAAAACAAACCAAGGCCCAGATCATCGGCGATATCGCCGAGGCCACCGACCTGCCCAAGAAAGAGGTCAGGGCAGTGTTGACCGCATTATCGGATCAGGCCAAGCGACATCTGGTCAAACGCGGCTCCGGTGAATTCTCAATTCCGGAAATGGGCGTCAAGCTGCGTCGCAAGGAACAGCCGGCCCGCAAGGCGCGCAAAGGCATCAACCCGTTTACTGGCGAGGAAATGACGATTGCGGCCAAGCCCAAGTCACTCACCGTACGGGCAACCGTACTCAAGGCCTTGAAGAGCGAAATCCAGTAGCAGACTCTCTGTCAGGTATTGTCTTGCAAGGGCAGCTGTACGGCTGCCCTTGTACATTAGTGGAACAGGCGGATTCGTTGGGGTGTGAGACGGGCTGCGCGGACCATGATATATATGGACACGACTCCCAGCAGTACAAACCCTGTCAGGCTCCACTGCGCAATCGACAGGCCGAGGAAAGTCCAGTCTACTTCGGCACACTCGCCGGAACCGGTGAAAATCATGCGTAGTGCCTCGAACAGCGGGAATACTTCCAGCATATAGTCCAGTCCGGGACCGCATTCCGGCACCTGATCCGGTGGCAGATGCTGTAACCAGATCTGGCGTCCGGCGAAAGCGCTACCCGTTCCCGCAGCCAGCAGGTTCAGAAAGGCATAGACCCGGGTACCGGCTTTGCCGGCATTATGAATCGCGGCAATCGCGCTGATAATCAGAATAGCGAAGAAAGCCAGCCGCTGCAGGATGCAGAGCGGGCATGGTTCGAGACCGGCACCGTATTCCAGATAGTAACCGAAACCCAGCAGACCGGCACAGGCCAGGGATATCAGGGCGAAGATGAAACGGGCCGAAATCACGCTATAGCTCTTTTTTGTATCAGTCCGCGAATAAACGCGAATCCGCGCAAATGGATGATCATTTTCCCATTTCTGGCGTCGTTAATACAGCAACTGTGCGGGATACGCATCGAGCACCCTGGAGCACTGTATGGAAGCGTCCGGCAAGCCGGGCTTCGCCAGTATGTGTCTGGTCATTCGTGTCTCATATCTCGATTTTGAGGGCCCGGTTTTCCGGGGCGCGAGATACGATCCTGGTTTTTTACGTTCATTCAGGTTTATTTGCGGTTTGTTTGACATATTTGAACCCGTCCAGAAAGGCCGGGATACGATTCTCGAGCCAGTATTGTGGCCGCCATGGCAGTCGACCGCCGACAAAGCCGACGTGTCCGCCATATTGACTGAGTTCAAACCGGATACTGGGAGACAGGTCGTCGGCAGCAGGAATACCGGAACGTTCAAGAAACGGATCGTCGGCGGCCTGCAGGATCAGTGTCGGTGTGCGTATGCTTTTCAGAAACGCTCTGGAGCTGCTGCAACGGTAGTAATCATCGGCGTCACGAAAGCCGTGTAATGGCGCGGTCACATAACCGTCGAAAGCATAAAAGCTGCGCTGATGATCGAGTTTCCGAAGATCAATGGGACTCTGGATCCGGTTGAATTTTAGCCTGACCTTGCGGCACAGGGCGCGCACCAGCCACCATTGATAAAGCCGTGAAACACCGCGGTTGAGGCGTCTGGCGCCGCTGGCCAGATCAAACGGCACCGATATCGCACTGGCAGCATCCAGGCCACTGTCGCGGCCGTTGTCCATGCCGCATTCACCAAGATATTTCAGCAGTACGTTACCACCGAGCGAGAAGCCGATGGCGGCCATGACTGCCGGCTGCTCGCGTTTCCGCAACAGGTCTATCACAAAAGCGAGATCGCCGGTTTCTCCGGAATGGTAACTGCGCGGCAGACGGTTGATCGTGGTGCCACAGCCGCGAAAATGCATCAGGACCGTGCGCCAGCCGGCAGTCGCCAGGGTGCGCATCAGCCCGGGCAGATAGTGCGATCGATAATTGCCTTCCAGGCCGTGCAGGAGCAGGCAGAGGTGGCGGCTGGCGGGCGGGCCATGCCAGGCCAGTTCGAGAAAATCGCCATCGGCCAGTTCCAGTCGCTCCCACCGCAACACCAGCGGCCGCTGGTGACGGCAAAAAAACGGCCACAGGGTTTGACTGTGCGGTCCGGGCAGCCACCAGGCTGGTTTGAAAGGCCGGATTGTGTCAGAGCCGATATGTGAATGCAGTTCGATCGGCTCGCTTTCCGGGTTATTCAAAAGCAGCCATTACCTCGGCCCCGGTCAAACGTTCGCCATTGTCGCTGAAATCGTAATAGGCCGGTTTTTCGTCGATGAATATGTGCCCCTTCAGAGACAATGCTCCCTGTTCGTCAAGCGCGCCGGCGGATATCGCCAGTTGTCCGTCAGCGGCACCGAGACCGCGCCAGAACAGACTGCTGCCGCAGCGCTGACAGAAGCCGCGTTCTGCCCAGTCGGATGAGGCGTACCAACGCAGGTTGTCGCTTTTGTCGATATCGACACCGGCGACATGCATGGCCATCATGGCAGTTGAAGCCCAGCGTCGGCACATACCGCAGTGACAGGCCCAGATCTCCGGCTTGGCCGCTGTCACACTGAAACGAACGTCTCCACACAGGCACTGCCCGGTCAACGTCTGCATCATGCACTCCCCGCCGGTTTGTCGACCGGCTCAATCAATGTTGCGTTTGAGTATATCCGCATAGGCATCGATACGCCGGTCGCGCAGATACGGCCATGCCCGGCGGATATCTTCGGTGCGCTGCATATCGAGCGTCGCCGTGATGACGGTTTCGCTTGTCGTGTCGGCCTGTGCCAGCCATTCTCCCTGCGGTCCGGTGATGAAGCTCGAGCCCCAGAACTGGGCTCCCGCAGTCTGGTTGCTGGGATCGGCTTCGAAGCCGATGCGGTTGCTGCTCATAACCGGCAGATTGTTGGCAATGGCGTGACCGCGCTGGACTGTCAGCCAGGCTTCGCGCTGGCGCTGTTGTTCGTCGTCGCTGTCGCCCGGATCCCAGCCGATGGCACTGGGGTAGATCAGCAGCTCGGCGCCGGACAGTGTCATCAGCCGCGCGGCCTCCGGAAACCACTGGTCCCAGCACACCATCACGCCGAGTCTGGCGGTGCCGATTTGAATCGGCCGGAAACCCAGATCGCCAGGCGTGAAATAGAATTTCTCGTGATAACCCGGATCTTCCGGGATGTGCATCTTGCGGTAGCTGCCGGCAATTGAGCCGTCGCTTTCAATTACCACCGCGGTGTTGTGATAGAGACCGGCGCTCCGGCGCTCAAAGATAGAGGCCACAATCGCTATCCCATGCTGTTTCGCCGCCTGGCATAGGGTCCCCGTGGTAGGACCGGGAATCGGTTCAGCCAGGTCGAACAGCGTCACATCCGTTGTTTTGCAGAAGTAGGGAGTGGCGTGCAGTTCCGGCAGCAGTACAAGCTGCGCGCCCTGTGCGGCGGCCTGTTCGACACCCTGAAGCGAACGGCTCAGATTGCTCTGTTTATCAGTATCGCCGGCAGAATGCTGGGCGACGGCGACTTTGAGTTCGCGGGTCATAAATCTGTGTTCCTGACATAAGTTTCTAAGAGCCGACTTCGGCCGACGATGAAATGCTTATCGCAGGTTGTAATCCGCTCCTATCCTGTAGTTTGAATCGTAAATAAATCCGCGAATGAACGCGAATGAACGCAAAGGTTAAATTGAAAGAGTCTCAGATCAAGTCATAATGACCTTGATCCCGGGAACCTCTGGCTGAGTCTCAGCTGCCATGCCCGGGAAGCTCATAGCAGATTTCTCGCTTCGCTCGAAATGGCAACTTGTTCAGACCTTGCTTGCTCAATTTGCGTTTATTCGCGGACTGTAATCTCTATTTGCTCTATTAACTAGCCACCATTATCTATCCACTACCGCCTGCGGTATGTGCATACTGGCGCAATGGAGTACGCCGCCCTGCCTGACCATGGCGCGGGCGTCAATACCGATGATCTCACGATCCGGGAACGCGGTCTGTAGCAACTCAAGCGCCTGCGTATCGGCCGGATCATTATAAGTCGGTACCAGTACGCACTTATTGATAATAATGAAATTTGCGTACGACGCTGGCAAGGGTTGGCCGTTGGCACCTGCCAGAAACTGCGGTGAGGGTAGTGCGATCAGCCGGTAAGGCTCGCCGTTCATCTGTCTGAAGGACAGCAGTTCGTTTACCATTGCCCTGATGCTGGTGTAGTTCGGGTTGGCCGGATCATCACAGTCGGTATGGACGATCGTCTGTGCATCACTGAAGCGTGCCAGTGTGTCTATGTGGCCATCGGTATCGTCACCGGCCAGATAACCATGGTGTAGCCATAAAGTCCGATCGCAGCCAAGCTGCTCGGCGAAGAGCTGTTCCCAGGCTATACGATCCATGCCCGGGTTGCGTGAGGCGCCGAGCAGGCAGCGGTTCGTGGTCAATAGTGTGCCGGCACCGTCGGTTTCCAGACTGCCGCCTTCGAGCACCTGCGGCAGAGCGGTGAGTGAGACATTGCCGAACAGGCCGGCACCGGTGAGTTTGGCATTCACTTGATCGTCGAGGCCGGCCTCGAACTTGCCGCCCCAGCCGTTGAAGCGGAAGTCCAGTAGCCGTGGTGTATTGTTTTCAAGTACCGAAATCGGGCCGTAGTCACGGACCCAGGTGTCGTTGTAAGCGCTGATGATCGGTTTGACGTTATGCTGATTGATGCCGGCGTTTGCAAGCCGTTCGGTTATGTGACGGATATGCACGGCATCCTGGGACAAAATCCAGATCGGCTGCACGGCAGTGATGGCACGCACCAGTTCGACGTATAGCGGTTCGATGGCGGCAAGACTGTCACGCCAGTCAGTAGACTCGTGCGGCCAGGCAATCAGTAGCGCGGCCTGGGGTTCCCATTCAGCAGGGAAACGGCGCCTGTTGCTATTCATGGCATGAAATCCACAATCGGACCATCGCTGGCGTTGACATGTAACCGCGTCGTTCCTGTGGCTGCTACCGCAAGGCAACGGCTGTTGCCGTCCGGATGTTCCGCGCAGTTTACAAGAGCGCCGGCGCGTTCACCGTTGTCGGTATAAAGTGCAGCGCCGGGTTCGGTGGCGGCTCCAGTGATACCGTATTGCAGTCGTTGCTTGACTTCGCCGCGGTAATGCAGCCGGGCGATGACTTCCTGACCCGGATAGCAGCCCTTGTTGAAATCCAGGCCGCCGCCTTGATCCAGATTGAGCATCTGCGGCAGAAACTGCTCGGTAACCTTGCTGTCGATC
>CAZFUS010000048.1:0-1725 GCA_964522485.1 uncultured Enterobacteriaceae bacterium
GTCGAATACTTGATCCGGGCATCGTCCAGGGCAATCAGCTCGACCTCAGCGGCATGCAACTGGTTTTCGTCGCGCTGCGGGGCGGTGCAGCCTTCAAGGTAACTGACCTGGCTGCCTTCATCGGCAACGATCAGCGTGCGTTCGAACTGGCCGGTGTTCATGGCGTTGATGCGAAAGTAAGTTGAGAGTTCCATCGGGCATTTCACACCCCTGGGGATGTAGACGAAGGAGCCATCGGTGAACACGGCCGAGTTGAGTGCGGCAAAGAAATTGTCACCCTGCGGCACGACCGAGCCGAGATACTGCTTCACCAGTTCCGGATGATTCTGTACCGCCTCGGAGAACGAGCAGAAAACCACGCCGGCTTCGGCCAGCTTTTCCTTGAACGTCGTTGCCACGGAGACACTGTCGAATACGGCGTCGACGGCGACGCCGGCCAGCATCTTCTGCTCATGCAGCGGAATACCCAGCTTCTCGTAGGTCTCGAGTAATTTCGGGTCGACCTCGTCGAGGCTCTTCGGCGCGTCCTCGTCGGATTTCGGCGCTGAATAATACGAGATCGCCTGATAGTCGATCGGCGCGTGTTTGATGTGCTGCCATGTGGGCGTCTTCATCTTCTGCCAGGCCCGGAAGGCCTCCAGTCGCCACTGCAGCAGCCAGTCCGGCTCTTTCTTCTTGTTGGATATGAGACAGATCACATCCTCGTCGAGACCCGGCGGTACCGTATCGGCCTCGATATCGGTATGAAAGCCGTGCTCGTAGCGCTTCTTGATGAGGGCTTCGACATCTTGTGATTGCGTCGCCATAGTTGAATCTCCTGCAGACTTATTGCGGCTCGATAGCCGGTTTGGCCTTGTCGCTCGGTTCGACGCTGAAGCTCTCGCCGCAGCCACACGTCTCGCTGACATTCGGATTGTTGAAACGGAAGCCTTCATTCAGGCCCTCGCGGCGGTAATCCAGTTCGGTGCCGGCGAGATAGCTGAGGCTGGAGGCGTCGATCACCACTTTGACGCCGTGACTTTCGAAAACCTGATCGGCATCGCCGACAGACTCGGCCGGCTCGATGACATACTGATAGCCGGAACAGCCCGTGGTTTTGATGCCGACGCGCAAACCGATACCGTTACCATGCTTGGCGAGATAGCCGCGCACGTGTTCGGCGGCGCTTTCGGTCAGGGATATCTGCGGGTTTTGACTCATGGTTAGATACTCAAAAATTAAATATAAGTTAATGCTTACTATAAATGCATCTTTTGCATGACAGTGTCCTGGCGCTGTGACACCTGCCGCACGCTCTGGCGCTGGACCAGGTCGGCCAGGGTGATCCCGGCCAGGAATTTCGATATCTGCTCGCTCAGGTCTTCCCACAGATCATGGGTCAGGCAACGGTATTCACCCTGACAGTTTTTCTGTCCGCCGCAGCGGGTCGCATCCACGGATTCATCCACTGCGCTAATAACCTCGGCGATGGAGATGGCGGTCAGTTCGCGTCCCAGCGTGTAGCCGCCGCCCGGTCCGCGGGCGCTGACGACCAGCCCGCTTTTGCGCAGGCGCGAAAAAAGCTGCTCCAGATAGGCCAGGGAAATACCCTGACGCTGGGAAATCTCGGCCAGCGTGTTCGGTCCGCAGTCATTGTGCAGGGCCAAATCCAGCATGGCGGTAACGGCATATCGGCCTTTTGTGGTCAAGCGCATGGTCAGTACCTCTGCAACGTCCCGACAGGGC
>CAZFUS010000048.1:1825-18632 GCA_964522485.1 uncultured Enterobacteriaceae bacterium
CCCGGTGCGCTGGTGCATGGTTTTCTGTTCTTTCCGGGCCTTGATTCTGAAGCCAAATCCGTTCAATCGTTACGCTTGAGAATACACGTTGGTGAAGAAAGCAGAGTGGTTTCTATACCCGTGGGAGAAAACCGGAAAAATAAATAAGATCAAACCTTGCGATGATTAAGTCACCGAAGCGACTGAAACGTCGCTTCGGTGCTATCTGTTTTTAAGTACGCCACGGATGCTCGGGCAGATCGCAAACGCCGATGGTCTCGGCGCCGGCGCGGGCGACTGTATCATCGTTATCCACCGTGCTGCCGCTGACGCCAATCGCACCGGACATGATGCCATTGTCATCGACAATGGGTACGCCGCCGGGGAAGGTGATCAAACCGTCATTGGAATGCTCAATGCCGTAAAGCGGTTTGCCCGGTTGCGAGAGTTCGCCGATTTCACCGCTGGGCATGCCGAAATAGACCGAAGTCCGTGCCTTCTTGATCGCAATGTCTATACTGCCGACCCAGGCATCGTCCATGCGGTGAAAAGCCTTCAGGGTCCCGCCCGAATCGACCACAGCAATACACATCCGGGTTTTCGTGGCTTTGGCTTTTTTAAGAGCGCCATCAATAGCTTTCTGTGCCTGTTCAGATGTTACGTGCATAGGAATAGCTCCATAATGTCATTAAATTGACGGAATATTTTCCGTGTCAGAACTTAAGGATGCAGACATGTGACAGGGACTGAAGGGGAACAGTTCAGAAGCTTTGTTTTATTTTTAGCTGAACATATTCTATATAGAGTCAATGATGGAATTTTCCTGACTATAATAATTGGATTGGTTTCTCAGTTCATACATGAATGGAGTGTCAGATCATGGGGTATGTTAACTGGAAGATCGAAGGTGTCGAGTTCAGCAATTGCAATTGCAACTATGCTTGTCCCTGCCAGTTCGAGTCGTTACCGACCGAAGGAGACTGCAGGGGCTTCGGTGTCATGCGCGTCGACAAGGGCCACTTCGACGATGTGAAACTGGACGGGCTATACGCTGCCATGGTCTTTGCCTGGCCGGGCCCGATTTTCGAAGGCAGGGGTCAGATGCAGGTGGTTATTGATGAACGCGCGGACGCGGATCAGCGCGCCGCGCTCGATAGAATTATGCACGGAGAAGAAGTCGCGGAGGCCGGTAACCACTGGTGGGTTTTCAATGCCATGTGTGACATGAAGCATGAAACGTTGTTCAAGCCCATTGAATGTGAAATCGATGTTGATGCCCGCATCGCACGCGTCGTCATTCCTGGCGTGATTGAAGCCAGTGGCCGTCCTATTAAAAGCCCGGTGACTGGTGAAGACCACCGTGTCCGTATCGATATGCCCAACGGCATTGAATTCCAGCTGGCCGAAATCGGCAGTGGCTCGACAACAGCGACCGGTGCGATTCCACTGGAACTGAATGATACCTATGGCCAGTTCAGTCTGTTGCGCCATAGCCAGAATGGAATTGTCCGTGACTAGTGGATAATGGATACAGTACTGGAACCGATTCTAAAACGGGATCGCTGGCTGATTACAGCTGGTCTGTTGCTGATCATAATCATATCGTGGGCCTATATTCTGGCCGGTGCCGGCATGGGCATGACCGCCATCGAGATGAGCCGTATGTCGGCAGATATGTTAATGACCCCTGCTGTCTGGACTCCCGGTTATGCCCTGCTCATGTTTTTCATGTGGTGGGTCATGATGATTGCCATGATGTTGCCGAGTGCGACACCGGTTATCCTGCTGGCCGCGGCACTGAACCGCCGCAGTGATCCGGATCAATTACCCTATGGCGCTGCGGGTTATTTTACTGCCGGTTATCTGCTGATCTGGGCCGGGTTCAGTCTGGTTGCGGTGGCTGTCCAGTGGCTGCTTCAGATCAGCGATGTGCTGTCCGGCATGTTGGCGATCAACAGTGCTGCTATTGCGGCTGGGTTACTGCTGGCAGCTGCCATCTGGCAGGTAACGCCATTGAAACAGGCCTGCCTGCGTCAATGCCGCAGCCCGGTGAAGTTTCTGACCGAACGCCGCCGTTCCGGAAACGCTGGTGCACTGTTGATGGGGCTGGATCATGGCCTGTATTGCCTGGGCTGTTGCTGGTTCCTGATGGCATTGCTGTTTGTCGGTGGGGTGATGAATCTGTTCTGGATCCTCGGCCTAACAATATTCGTGCTGATGGAAAAACTGTTGCCCCTGGGGCGGGTACTGGGCTATATCGCAGCTGCTATACTGGCTCCATGCGGAGTATTGTTGCTGTTCACCGGCTCGGGATAGGATGATTTCGATTTCATAGACTATTGTATTGATAACGGATTGCTCTTGGTCCCGCGAGAAACGGCATGTTCAGACTTGTAATGACGATTTGTGTGTTTGCTCTTTATGCACCCGTATCAGTACTGGCGGCCTGCAGCCATGATCCGGCTTGTTATCATCCTTTTCTGGATGGACCGGGACAGAATCCAGAGACTGGCTACAGTAACGAGTCATATGAACAATACGGAGGTCATCGAGGCTACGATTATTATTACGGCTATCCGCTTCCAGTGCCCGGCGGGCGTTATCGGAATGATTATGCACCTACGCCCGACGGCGATCCGTATGGACCGTATCGTGATAAGGGCCCGCCCACTTATTATGGGTATCCTTACTATGCACCTATGCGCTAATGATTCTTACAGTAAAAAAACCGGGCCTTAGCCAGATTTTTATTGTCTGGATGAATGGCGGTTATTTTGCCTGCATCAAAAACTCCGAAGATACCCAGCCAAGATTGCCAACCGGATCCTCGATTTCCCAGTAGATGTCGGATTTCTGTCCGGTTGGATAGACCTCCGTACCTTGTCTCAGCATGCGGACGACTTCGGCATTGTCTCCACCAGGCTGTTTGTACATGCGGGACGATTCCACCATGACATGGGTTGGAATTGGCGCAGCCGCCTTGGTATTGGCAGCCAAGCCTCCCATTTGGGAGACCATGTTGGTGTAGGCATCAATATAAGCGGCGGTGACTATACGGCCAATCTCGGTATCTTCGTAGCCGCCGCCGACACCGGCCAGACCGCCGCCACTGCCGAACAATGCAGCACCCAGATTGAAGCTGATATCACTCTTTTTAAAGGTGCCCTCGGCAATCAGCTCCTGGACGCTGGTGCGGGTGTTGACGACCGTCAGTAGGGTGTGTGCCTCAAGATTCTTGCTCTGAACGCCGCCCAGCAGGGCGCCGACCTTGCCCCCGACCAGCCCGCCGACAACGCCGCCGATATTGCCGCCACCGGAGTTATCGTCCTGAGAAATGATATCCGGAATGACAAAATAATCAGCGGCCACGACCTGTCCTTTGCCAATGCTCGAATCGCGTTGCAGTTCACCCGCATCCGCAAGTCCGCGTTCAGCTCCCCGCATGGCCATGCCACGGTTCCGATCCACCAGCTGGAAACAGCCGGACTTCATAATCATCTGTTTGATCAGTGCTTCGGGGTTGCCAAGGTTGTAGGCATGCCACCATTGACTACGGGGTTCGTCTACGGCGATGGTACCCAACTGCTGGCTGCAGCGGGGTATCTCCGGTGTCTTGTCAGGCGGGTCGGCCGCCAGAACATTTACGGACAGCGTGGCTAACAGTAACGCACATATGCGGCTAATTTCCATTTGATCCCTCCTCCAGAATCCCCCGGAAAATCATTAACAAAATCTATTTTAGCCGGAATTCCAATCAGAACACTAGCTTCCGGCTCCAGAATTTTAGCGTGCGTTCTGGTATTGGAAACTCAATGGCCGGTAAGGTATAGGTGTCAGATTTAAAAGATATTTTCTGACAAGAGACAACACGGGAAGTGGCGATATCCACTGCTATCAGCAACGGTTGCAGAAGGGGGTATTTACGGCGGACTGCAAAAACTCTTGAGCAGGGCCAGTGCCAGATCAACCTGGTAGGTGCTTTCGTTGTGTTCCTTGAGAAAATAATGTTGCACACGATAGGCCTCGCTTTCCAGGTCAATACGTATGTCACAGGGTATGACATCGGCCTCTAGATAACCGGCCTGCTGCTGTAGATAGTGCACCATTTCATGCATGACATAGCCGCGGGCACCGCGATCGGTAGCCAGATCGAGACGTTCATTAATATAGATCGTATCGCTATCGCTGTCGTAGTAGGCAACGGCAGTGAAATGCGCATTATTGCAGATGGTGCCTGACAGTTCCGCGCAGGATACAGTACGTAACTCAGGCAGTGCGCCCGGATCCGGGTATCCGGATAATGTGAGTGCCCAGACAAACAGACTTTGCAAGGTTTCCTGCATGGCACTGAGGACTCTATATTAAGCTGATTCAGTCAGTGTTCTATTGGAACAAAATTTCAACAGCCTGTTGATGTGGTATGCCCTGCATGCGCAGATTGCCGTAATGTGCACATAGCTCACCATAGACATAGTGCTCAGTCGCGTCATCGAGCTGTTCGGCAAAACCCTCAAGGATCTGATCGCTGCTAGTTTCAATACCATTACCCTGCAATGTACGACTGGTCTGTACCGAGCGATTGGCAATCATGCGCCGATCTTCATGAGCGTGTGGCTTAATCCGATTCAGCAGTCGTCGATAGTAAGTCGCACGGGACTCGTCTTCGGCGCCATATCGGTTCGCAGGGTGAGGATCGCGAGACGCTTATCATGGATTTGCTGGAACAGGGAAAAACACTGCGTGAGATCGTTTCAATTACCGGAATCAGTTATCGCACGGTTTGCCACATCTGCACGCGACTCAAAACGTGTCTGAATGTGACATCGATCAACGCGCTTAGCCGTTTGGCTGTACTGCGCAACATTGCCAGCAACAGAACTTATAATAAAAGCCTGTGATTGCAGATATTTCAATATAATCAGGTATCATTTCATTTGGAATCATGCTCATCGCCGTCCTCAGCGTGATGTTCAGTCCTTTTATTTTCATTCTCCAGTTCATTCAGTCGCTGTTCGACCTTGTGCATGTGATCGAGTAACCGATCAAGAGCATTGGCGATCGGGTCAGGCATGTCCTGGCTGGCGCCATAGGCGTCGAAACCAATCTTCTTGGCCATTTCGGCGCGCTGGGCCTGGACTTCCTTTCGGGTAACAACACGTCCCGGTATGCCGACCACGGTTGCTCCGGGTGGTACATCTTTTACGACTACTGCATTGGAACCGATACGCGCACCTTCGCTGATGGTGACAGGCCCGAGTATCTTGGCGCCGGCGCCGACGACAACGTTATTTTGCAGGGTCGGATGACGTTTGCCTTTCTGCCAGGTGGTGCCGCCCAGGGTCACACCATGATAGATCGAGCAGTTATCCCCGATTTCAGAGGTCTCTCCGATGACAATCCCCATGCCGTGATCGATAAAAAAGCGTTTGCCTATGGCTGCGGCCGGATGGATTTCGATGCCGGTCAGAAAACGCGCCAAATGAGCGCTCATACGTGCAAGCAGATACAGCTTTTTGTTCCATAACCAGTGATTGAAGCGGTGCATGACAATCGCCTGGAACCCCGGGCAGGCGAAAATGGTTTCCAGCGTTGAACGGGCTGCAGGGTCACGCTCGAAAACGACCTGAATTTCTTCTCTAAACCAATTAAACATGATGATTTACCTTGAATGAATCCGCGGATAAACGCGAATAAACGCAAATAATGTTTTATAGACAAAAACAACTGCAATAAAATACTTTACGTTGAGCATAAACATCGCAGCATTCTGTTGGAGGGTTCGCGTCTATTTGCGTGCATTTGCGGACTGAGACCGTCTTTACAAAGACTGCATGCGCTCGTATTGCTGTTCCAGTTTCGCAATAGCCGCATCTATATCGGCGCAGCGCTGACGCTCCTTGTCGACAATTTCAGTCGGCGCTTTCTCGATAAAGCTCCGGTTTTCCAGCTTGCTATTGATGCGATCGCGATCTCGGCGGTATTTGTCCAGTTCCTTTTGCAGGCGCGTGAGCTCAGCATCCCGATCGACAAGTCCGGCGAGCGGAATGGCAAGGCTCATGTCACCGGCCAGGGCCGTGGCAGTCTCATTGGTCTCGCCGTTAAGTTCATGCAGCGAATCGATACGCGCCAGGCTGATGAGATAAGGTTTGTATAGCTGCAGCCACTCGCGTTCGTTAGCGCTACCACCGGAGATCAACAACGGCAACGGCCTGCCTGGCGCGATGTTGAATTCAGCACGGATGCGGCGCACAGCCAGTATAAATGTCTTGATCCAGTTCACTGCGGACAGCGCCGTTGTGTCAATACGATCATCCATCGCTTGCGGATAAGGCTGCAGCATGATCGTTTGACTCTGCTGGCGATTTGTCGCTTTGCCGGCATAGGGTGCGACACGTTGCCACAGCTCCTCGGTAATAAAGGGAATAAACGGATGCGCGAGTCGCAGCAGGGCCTCCAGTATCCGCACCAGGGTGCGACGCGTCCCGCGTTGCGCTGCTTCGGAGCTGTTACCGGTCAGGGTGACCTTGGACAGTTCCAGGTACCAGTCGCAATACTCGTCCCAGGTGAATTCATATACCGATTGTGAAGCGAGATCAAAGCGATAGTTATCCAGATAATCACGTACTTCGCGCTCGGTCTGTTGCAGGCGTGAGATGATCCAGCGTTCAGCCAGTCCGAGTTCAATTTCGTCATCATCGTTCAGCCCGGTATCCCTGTCTGCAACGCTCATCATGACATAGCGCGTGGCGTTCCAGAGTTTGTTGCAGTAATTGCGATAGCCCTCTATGCGGCCGATATCGAACTTGATGTCGCGGCCGGGACCGGCGAGGGAGGCAAAGGTAAAACGCAATGAATCGGTACCGTAGCCGGCGATCCCGTCCGGGAAATACTGGCGTGTCTGCTTCTCAATCCTGTCGGCGAGCTGTGGCTGCATCAGACCACTGGTGCGCTTTGTGACCAGCGATTCCAGGTCGATACCATCGATCAGGTCCAGTGGATCCAGTATATTGCCTTTTGATTTTGACATTTTCTGACCTTCGGAATCACGTACCAGGCCATGGATATAGACTTCACGGAATGGCACATCATCCGTGAACTTCAGCCCCATCATGATCATGCGTGCAACCCAGAAGAAGATGATGTCGAATCCCGTAACCAGCACACTGGTTGGGTAAAAGGTTGTGAATTCCGGTGTTTGTTCCGGCCAGCCGAGTGTCGAGAATGGCCACAGTGCCGAGGAAAACCAGGTGTCAAGAACATCGCTGTCCTGGGTTAATTCAATATCCTCGCCAAGCTGGTGCTGTTCACGGACGTCCGCTTCGGATTCGCCGACATAGATATTGCCTTCGGCGTCATACCAGGCCGGAATGCGGTGACCCCACCAGAGCTGACGGCTGATGCACCAGTCCTGGATGTTGCGCATCCATTCGAAATAGGTCTTCGACCAGTTGTCTGGTATGAAACGGATGCAGCCGTCTTCTACCGTTTTGATCGCAGGTTCAGCCAGTGGCTGGATTTTTACGTACCACTGATCCGTCAAATACGGTTCGACCACGGCACCGGAGCGATCGCCGCGTGGTACCATCAGTTTATGCGGCTCGGTCCTTTCCAGCAGACCGGCGGCATCCAGATCGGCGACGATCTGTTTGCGTGCTGCTAACCTGTCCAGTCCCTGATATTTTTCTGGTGCGTTCGTGTTTACAGCCGCGTCGATGGTAAATATATTCAGCAGTCCGCCTTCGGGCAAAACTTTGATCGCGTCTTCATGCTTGTGCCGTTCCCAGACTTCATAGTCATTGAAGTCATGGGCGGGTGTAATCTTGACGCAACCGCTGCCAAATTCAGGATCAACGTAGTCGTCGGCAATGATCGGAATGATGCGATCAGTCAGTGGCAGTTTAATTGATTGGCCGATCAGCGGCTGGTAGCGTTCGTCATCCGGATGAACGGCCACAGCGGCGTCACCGAGCATGGTCTCCGGACGTGTGGTGGCAACGATGACATGGCCGCTGCCATCCGCAAGAGGATAGCGCATATGCCACATATGTCCCTGCTCTTCCTCGCTCAGCACTTCCAGGTCTGAAATGGCGGTATGCAACTGTGGATCCCAGTTAACCAGACGTTTACCACGGTAGATCAAGCCTTCGTTATAGAGATCGATGAAGACTTTCTGCACGGCGGCCGAGAGACCCTTATCAAGGGTGAAGCGTTCGCGCGACCAGTCCATTGAGGTACCGAGCCGGCGTAACTGGCGGGTAATGGTGTCGCCGGAATTCACCTTCCATTCCCAGACAGTTTTTACAAACTGCTCGCGGCCAAGCTCGTGGCGTGACTGGCCCTGCGCAAGTAACTGGCGTTCGACCACCATCTGTGTGGCGATACCGGCATGGTCGGTACCGCATTGCCACAATGTGTTGTCGCCCTGCATGCGGTGATAACGGATCAGAATATCCATCAGCGTGTGCTGAAAGGCGTGACCCATATGCAGACTGCCGGTCACGTTTGGCGGCGGCAACATGATGCAGAACGGCGAGCCATTACCCGACGGCGCGAAATAGCCGGCCTGCTCCCAGGCCACATACCATGTCGCTTCGATGGCTTTAGGGTTGTAAGTCTTGTCCATGGCTGTTGTACGAAATCAGGCGCTCGGGGTTCATACTCATACAGGCATATTCATTAACCGCGGACGATGCTTGCCGTCCGTGTTGTACGCAAGCGGGAATGGTTCAACAGGAAATGAGGGCCGATGCCGACGGGGTATACTCTCTTTCAGGCCTCGGCAGCATTATCATCATCATTGTCTATAGATTCGAGTTGTTGCGGATCGATGCCCAGCACGCTGGCCAGTTTTTCCCGGAACTCGTTCATCATGTTTTCCTTCAGCATGCTGACCAGAACTTCCAGTTCCATTTCCATCTGTTCCGACAGCCGTTGCAGGGCTTCCCGCGCCAGCTCAGCCTCGGTTGTCTGCCGCTTGGATGTCTCTGCCGACGTCATTGACCCGAAGTCAGTCAGTTCGCCGGACCCGTCGGCTTCGGGATCAATGATATCATCGAGCACCGGCAGATTCTGATCGGTGGACACCTCCGGTTCTCCCGTCTGGTTCTCCCTGGTACGCGCTTCGAGCAGTGCTTCTAGCTGCTTGAGGGCCCTTCCCAGAGAGGCTGCGTCTGGTTGGCTTTTATCCGCCATCGCTGGTTTCGATGTCATGATTGTGCAATTCATGGCCACCGTCGCGGTATTGGCGGTAGCGCTTGCGTGCACTAAGACGCGCCTCCGCATCGGGACCGACGATTTCCGCTATTCTACCAAACTTGTCTGCAGCCGACGGCATTGTGTCGCCAAGATTGATCAGCACGTCGACACTCTCGGCAGGTTGGTCCGCCCAGCTTAGTATCACCGGGACGTCAGTAGTGGCCTCGCTGTCGGCCAGTGCATGGGGCACAAAGCTGATGTCGCGAAAGGTCCACAGCAAGTCGTCGAGTTCGGTCGCCTGGTCGCGATCGACACTCAGCAGACAGACGCGGTTGCCGGCTTTCCAGGCCTTCTGAACCAATGCGCAGGCAAATTGCCGACGGTCCTGGTCGCGCGCCTCGGGCAGTACGTAAAAATCGACTCTGCTCATAAAAGATATCAATTCGCGAATATACGCGAATAAATGCAAATTAATATGAAGAGCAACAAGACATGGAGCTCAAGGTTAATTACCCGCTGGTCATGCCATTCAGGCGTTATAAGCGAATCGCTGAATAAGGATGTTACGAATGCTTTCATACTGGCTCTGAATCGATCCCGGGACATAGGAACGGCCCGATTATCTTGTTAAGCAATAAGTGGGCATTATTGATCACATTCGCGTTTATATGCGTGCATTTGCGGACTTTGTTTTGTATATATTCACGTTTATTCGCGGACTCTATTTATGATCCAGCCGGTCGAGCAGATACTGCACCAATAAGGGAACCGGCCGTCCAGTCGCGCCCTTTTCCTTGCCGGTCAGCCAGGCAGTACCGGCGATATCCAGATGGGCCCAGTGAAACTTGCGGGTGAAACGTGACAGAAAACAGGCGGCGGTGATGGTTCCGGCATCGCGGCCGCCGACGTTGGCCATGTCGGCGAACGGACTGTCCAGTTGTTGCTGGTATTCTTCCCATAACGGCAGTTGCCAGACCTGATCACCGATGTTGCGGCCGGCGGCGAGCAAATCGTTGGCCAAGGCCTGATGATTGCCAAGCAGGCCGGTGGCGTGTTTACCCAGAGCGACGATACAGGCGCCGGTCAGAGTGGCGATGTCGACTACCGCGTCCGGTTCGTAGCGTTCGCAATAGGTGAGGGCATCACACAGGATCAGGCGGCCTTCGGCGTCAGTATTCAGGATTTCCACAGTCTGTCCGGACATGCTGGTGTAAATGTCGCCCGGACGGGTGGCCTTGCCGCTGGGCATGTTTTCGGTCGCGGGGATGACGCCTATGACATTGATCGGCAGATTCAGCTCGGCCAGCGCCGTCATGGTTCCGAACACACTGGCTGCGCCGCACATGTCATATTTCATCTCGTCCATGGCTGCGGCCGGCTTGATGGAAATACCGCCGGTATCGAATGTCACGCCCTTGCCGACCAGCGCCACCGGCCGGCTGTCCTTTTTACCATGCCGGTATTCCATGATGATCAGCTTGGCCGGCTGATCACTGCCCTGGGCAACGGACAGCAAGGCGCCCATGCCGAGTTTCTCCATATCCCCTTCATCGAGAATCTGGACCTTCACGGATTTGTAGTGTTTTGCCAGTTCCTGTGCCTGCTCCGCGAGGTAGGTTGGATTGCAGATGTTCGGTGGCAGGTTGGCCAGATCCTTGGCGGCCTTGACGCCGTCGGCAATTGCCTGACCCACTTCGACGGCCTCCTCGCCGGCGGTCAGGTCACGGCGCGTTGGTACGCCGAGCACGACCTTGCGCAGCGGCCGACGGGCACTTTCCTTTTTACTTTTCAGGTGTTCGAAGCGATACAGACTGTCGCACACGGTCAGGACTGCCTGTTTCACCTTCCAGCGCACGTCGCGTCCCTTCACGTTCAGTTCCGGCAGATAGCAGACGGCTTCCATGGAGCCAGTATCGTTGAGACTCTGCGCCATAGCGGCGATGATGCGGCGGTACTGACTGTCGCCGAGTTCACGTTCCTTGCCACAGCCTATGAGCAGTACCCGGTCGGCGAGTGTACCGGGCACATTGTGCAACAGCAGGGTCTGGCCGAGTTTGCCTTCAATATCGCCGCGCCGGACCAGATTCGACAGAAACTTGTTGCTGGCCTGGTCAATGATTTTGGCGGCCGCTGACAGCCGCCGGGGCTCGAATACACCGACGACGATGCAGGCACTGCGCTGCTTTTCCGGATTACCGCTTTTAATCGTGAATTCCATTGTAAATTCCTTAATCGACGGGGCCCGGTCCCGAGAGAGAAAATGGTTATTTCTAACCGGTTCGCCCCGAAAACCGGGGTATCGATTGGTTTTTACAAGTTTATTCCTTTACTCTAGCCGACGCAAAGCTCCGGACTCCCACGTGTTGTGATCATCGAACGCTATATACAGCAGGAAATCCTCCGCTATTTGTTATGGCTGGCGGGGCTGCTGCTGCTCATACTGACCAGTCATCGCTTTGTGGATTATCTGGCCGATGCCGCTGCAGGCAAACTGGCTGGCGATGTCATTTTTCAGATGCTGGGGCTCAAGCTGCTCGCGACGTTGCCAATTCTCCTGCCGGTGGCGCTTTATCTGGCAGTACTGCTGGCTTATTCGCGGCTGACACGCGATTCGGAACTCACCATCATCTCCGCGGCTGGTATGGGCCTTCGTTTTCAGCTGCACACGGTGATGAAATTTACACTGCTGTTTGCCATTCCACTGGCGGCGATCGTGTTTTATCTGGTGCCCTGGGCCGAAGCCCGGATGCAGTCATTGCAGGCGCGCGCGCAGCAGGAGGCGGACATCAGCGGCATTACCGCCGGCCAGTTCCGCGAGTTCGGTGAAGGCGAGCGCATTGTGTATGTGGAGGGACTGTCTGCCGATGCCCGTGCCATGACCAATGTATTTCTTCAGGTGCGACAGCAAGAAAAACTCGGTGTATTGCGGTCCGACCGGGCCTGGTTCGAATTCGAGCCGGCCGTCGGCAGCCGTTATATTGTGTTCGAGGACGGTCATCGCTATGTCGGTACGCCCGGCCAGCTGGATTACGAGATCACCGATTACGCCGATTACGCGGTGCTGATCCAGCGCGAGGCGCCGGTACCATCGGCACTCAAGCTGGAGGCCATGTCCAGTGCCAGCCTACTGCGCGGTGAGTCACCCGAGCAGCAGGCTGAGCTGCAGTGGCGGCTGGCGGTGATCATCGGTGCGTTCCTGCTGGCACTGCTGGCGGTATTGCTGAACCGTGTCTTTGCCAAACAGAAGCAGTACCTGAGCGTGTTCGTCGCCATTCTGATCTATTTTCTTTACAGTAATCTGTTGAGCATTTCCAAGACCATGCTCAAGCGCGAAATCTTGCCCGCCTGGCTAGGTTTGTGGTGGGTTCATCTGCTCCTCGGCCTGGTGATCGTACTGCTCATTTACCTGCCCTACTGGCGTGGCTGGAGGCCGCGCGGGCCCACGACCGCCACATGAACATCCTCGACCGCTATCTGATCAGCGCGCTGATCCGCACAACGGTGCTGGTGCTGTTCCTGCTGACACTGCTGTTTGCCTTTTTTTCACTGATTGATCAGCTTAAGGATACCGGCCGCGGCGGTTTCAGCGTTTACAACGCCATCGAATATGTCGTACTGACCATGCCGCGTACCATCGCGGAGCTGTTCCCGATCGCCGCGGTTACCGGCGCCATGACCAGTCTTGGACTGCTGGCGCGCAACAGTGAACTGACCGTCATCCGCGCTGCGGGGATTTCGCAGATGCAGTTGTTGAAGGCGCTGCTGAAAGGCGGCCTGATCCTGGCGCTGGCGGCCGTCATAATCGCCGAGGCGATCGCACCAATGGCGGAACAGGCCGCGCAACAACGCCGCTCGCTGGCACTGGCTGACCAGATCGCGCTCAATTCACGCTATGGCGTCTGGGTGCGCGATGGTCAGAGCTTCATCAATATCCGGCAGGTACTGGGTGATAACCGCTTCCGTGATGTTTTTATTTATGAATTCGATCGGGAAAACCGGCTGCGAACCAGTAATCATGCCGAAAGGGCAGTCTATACGGCAGGTGAGTGGCGTTTGCAGGATCTCGATCAGACGGTAATCGATCGGCAGCGGGTCAGACATAAACGTATCGACCAGGCCGTCTGGCAGAGCCGTCTGAATCCGGATGTCATCAATCTCGTCATCATCGATCCGAACTATCTCAGCCTGCCGGAACTGTTCAGTTATATCCGCTATCTGGAAGCCAACAATCAGGATACGCTGCGCTACCGACAGGCTTTATGGGCGAAGGTTGTGTATCCGTTTTCCATTCTGGTGCTGGTCGCGCTTGCCGTACCGCTGGTACGGCCCGAGGCCCGGTCGAGTGCCATTGGTCAGCGCATCTTTATCGGCACCCTGATCGGGATTCTGTTTCACTTGTTCAACCAGGCCATGAATCACCTGGGTGTGGTATTCGGTCTGAATCCGTTTTTCAGCGCGGCGTTGCCGATTTTGATTGCATTTCTGGTGACGGTCGGCTTGATCAGGCGCAGGGTCTGAAAACAGCTTATAGACATAGTGTATAGTCAATAGTAAAAACGCTATAATCCGTCGGCTGTCAACTATCAGCTACCCTGGTACCGACAAATCTTATCCGTGTCCCCGACCAGCGGTCGTGCCAGGTGAGGCCATCCTGGTCAATCAGCATCCATATAAAGCCAAGCCCGAACGCTGCTGTGGAAAACAACGCCGCTGCAAAGCGCAGTGCCGCCTGCGACCAGTCAGGCGTCGTACCGGCGGCGGTGATCAATTGTAATCGCCAGGCTTTCATACCCAGTGTCTGCCCGCCCCGCGTCCACTGCCAGCCCAGATACAGAAAACTTACAGCGAGCAGATAGAGCTGATAGGCAGCGGCGCCGCTATGGATAGCGCCGCCGCTCAGCAGCGTCAGCGGCAGGCTGACGAAGAGCAAAACGGCGAACAGCAGCAGGCAATCGTATACAAGCGCCGCAAGGCGGCGGCCAAATAGATGCGCTGCGGACCAGTCTGGCAATTTCAGCATGTATGAGCTTGACGCCGAGTTTAAAAAGCACACTATAAACAAAAGTCCAGTGAACCGGGGATTGATTATGCAGCCGTTGCCTTGACGAGCCGGTTAATGCACGTGTGCCACGGCTGCCGAGTACGTACTGGCGACAACAGGATCATGGATCTTCCAGGTAAAAAAAGGGCGCTGTGGAAGCGCCCAATCGGCAGGAGTGCTGCATGCCTGGTTACTAAGAGGAGAGGATATCTGCAATTTATTTGTTGCACGTTGTATGCCAGTTTTGAAAATCAAGAAAAACAGCAATATACGTATGGATCGTTGTTGCAGGGCGGCAAAATCCGCACTGCGCTGGCGCACACCGCACTCATCAGGTGCGCGATACTGCTTCATATTTAATGATTACTCGATTTAGTTGTTTGTCCGGTAGCCTGTGTTATTTGAGGATATAGAAGGGCTGAACAGGCAGGGGGGCTAATGGGCTTCAACAGGAGCTTAGTGTCCAATATCGCTCCTACCAATCGATCGGCACGCTGGCGGCGGGAGCTGGCCACGCGAGTCGCCCTTGTCTATCTGATTCTGTCTCTGATCTGGATTCTGGTCTCCGGTCGGCTGGCCTATCTCAGCGTGGATTCGGTTATGGCGCTGGCTACGGCCGAAACCATCAAGGGCGCGTTCTTTATCTGCAGTACATCGGTATTGATATATCTGTTGATCAATTACGGCCTGCGCAAACAGGAAGCTATCGAAAATGCGCTTCAGGGTCGGCAGCGACAGATGTCTACACTGATCAGTAATCTGCCGGGTGTTGTCTACCGGTGCCGGAATGATGAAGCCTGGACCATAGAATTCATCAGCGACAAGGTCGCGGAGGTGACCGGCTATTCAGCCCGGGAATTGATGCTGAACCGGGCAACGCCATTTAACCATATTATTCATCCCGAGGACCGGGCTTATGTCCGGCAAGAGGTTGAGGCGGCGATTGCCGAGCATCGGCGGTTTCAGATCAAATATCGTATTCGTCACAAATCGGGTGCCGAACGCTGGTTGCAGGAACAGGGTCTCGCCGTATCCGGTGAAGAAGGCGAAGGTGTAATACTTGAAGGGTTTATCGAGGATATTACCGAACGCCACATTGCGGATCAGAAGCTCCGTCAGAGTGAAGAAAGATTCCGGCTACTGATCGAGGGTGCACGTGATTGCGCGCTATTCATGCTTGATCCGGGTGGGAGGGTCGTGACCTGGAATAGCGGCGCCGAACGCATTAAAGGATATAGCGCTGACGAAATCCTGGGCCGGCATTTGTCGTGCTTTTACCGGCCGGAGGATGTCGCAAAAGGCATGCCTGAGACTGTGCTGGAGAAAGCTCGCCGTACGGGTGTTTGCGATGACGAGGGCTGGCGTATCCGCAAGGATGGCAGCCAGTTCTGGGCCAGTACCACGCTGACATCGTTGTGGGACGAGGACGGCAATCTGCGTGGCTTCAGTAAAGTTACCCGGGATCGTACGCTTCAGTATCACCAGGAACTGCGATTGCAGGAAAGTGAGGCCAGGCTGCGGGCGATCTATGATGAAAGCCCCGCCATGTATTTTACTCTGTCTCCCGGCGGAGAAATAGAGTCGGTCAATGCCTACGGTGCGGAACATCTCGGTTATGGTGCCGAGGAATTACGCGGTCGCTCTATTTATCAATTGATACATCCCGAGGATCATCCTTTTGCACGCATGATGCTGGCACAGATCGAGGAGAATCTGGGAAAAACACGTCGCTGGGAGATCCGCAAGCTGCACAAGCAGGGCCATATCATCTGGTCAAGAGAGACCACGCGTACGATCAGAACAGTCACCGGCGTCATCATTCTCGTGGTATGCGAAGATATCACGGAAGTCCATCAACTCAGTGAGGCACTGGAATATCAGGCAGCGCATGATCCCTTGACAGAACTGCTAAACCGGCGTGAGCTTGAAAGGCGTCTGGCACATCTTATTGATAGCGCCTGGCATGACAAATCACGGCATACTCTCTGTTATATCGATCTGGATCAGTTCCTGCTTATCAACGATACCTGCGGTCATGCCGGTGGTGACAAACTGTTGCGTCAGTTTGGTATTTTGTTACGCGATTTCGTCCGCCGCGGCGATGTGCTGGCGCGTATGGGTGGTGATGAGTTTGCCATTCTGATTCGCAACGGCACGTCCGAGGCTGCGCGTGAAATTGCGGCCGACCTGAAAGCCGCCATCAGCAGCTTCCGCTTCGTCTGGGCGGATCAGAGTTTCCATATATCCGCCAGCATCGGCCTGGTAGCTATCGATGAAAACAGTCCCGGTGTGAGTGAGATCCTTCGTATGGCTGATGCCGCCTGCTATGCGGCAAAAAATGAGGGCCGCGATACCATCCGCTTTTATGACGAAAGCGACAGTGAGCAGTCCCGCCAGCATATCGAAATGCAATGGGCAAACATGATTAACCGGGCTCTGGACGACAACGCCTTCTACCTGGTACGTCAGCGGATTCAGTCCTTGAATGAAAAGGAACCCGCCGGTGAGCATTATGAACTGCTGCTGCGCATGACAAGATGATCAGGGTATGCCGCAACCCCGAACGAGCATGTAATACCGGACAGCAGCTGG
>CAZFUS010000049.1:0-18453 GCA_964522485.1 uncultured Enterobacteriaceae bacterium
GAGTTTGACCAGTCCGCCGATGGCCGGATCGAACAGACCGTCGCTTTCCTGGTAATAAGGTCGTGCCGCGTTGATCAGCGCTTTGATTTCCGGGTCGAGTTCGGCCCTGTTGTGGCTTTTCAAAGACCGGTTAACCGCCGCCAGATTGTTGGTTCCCCCGGCCTGCCACGGATGCCAGTGCTGTTGCCAGTGCTGGAAAGCCGCAATCAGTTCCGGTTCAACGGCGGCCTTTTGGTTGGCAGAAACAGCCGGCAGTGTGATTTCGATGATCGTGCCGAATGCATAGAAGCGGATTGGTTCCGTCGGCGGTGGCTCACAGGTGACCAGTAACAGGCACAGGGCGACGACCAGTACGCACCTGTGTTGTTTCGATGGTTCGCTAACCGGCATGGAGTTCGCTGAGCCGTTCCAGCAACCAGCCAGCGATATCCAGATCATAGATGGCATCCAGCTCGCGGATGCAGGTCGGACTGGTGACATTGATTTCAGTGAGGTAGTCGCCGATTACATCGAGCCCGGCAAACCACAAGCCGTATTCGCGCAACACCGGCGCGACCTGTTCACAGATCCAGCGGTCGCGATCGCTGAGTTTGACGCCCTGGCCACTGCCGCCGGCGGCGAGATTGGCGCGGGCTTCGTTACCCGAAGGCAGACGGGCAAATGCATAGGGGATCGGTTCCCCGTTGATCATGAGAATGCGCTTGTCCCCCGCCGTCTTGATCGCCGGCAGGTAGCGCTGGGCAATGGCATAGCCCCGTCCCCGGTTGGTCACGGTTTCCAGTACGACGCCGGTATTGGGGTCGTTCTTTTGCAGACGGAAGATCAGATGACCGCCCATGGCGTCCGGCGGTTTGACGACTATATCTTCATGCTGATCGAGAAATGCACGAATGCGCTGGCTGTCGCTGGTGACCAGCGTCGGTGGAATGCATTGCGGAAAGCGGATACAGAACAGTTTTTCGTTGGCACTGCGCAGTCCGTGCGGACGGTTTACGATCAGTACGCCCTGCTGTTCGGCCTGTTCGAGAATATAGGTGGCGAGCAGGTACTGGGTTTCGAACGGCGGATCCTTGCGCATAAGGATCATGTCCAGTTCACGCAGCGGCTGTTCGCTCGCCTCATCAAGCCGGTACCAGCCGGCGGGATTATCCTCCACTTCGAGCCGCCGCATATGACCAAAGGCTTCACCGTCACGGAGCAGCAGATCCGGCAGTTCCATATAATACATATCCCAGCCGCGCGCCTGGGCCGCCAGCAGCATGGCAAAGCTGCTGTCTTTCTTGATGTTGATCGACCCAATGGGGTCCATGACGATGCCGAGTTTCATGAATGGTTTCCGTCAATAAGCGTCATGTCTCTAGGCATGCACTATAAAGGCATTGAGAAAGAGTTCACCAGCCCGTTGTGAAATATCACTCTGTGGCTGATTGTTCCAATGATGGATAGCGCGTGTATCATGCGATGGATGCTCGATTTCTTACTGGGATGCGCGGAAGCGGTGCGTGATGATGACTGATATTCTGCGCATTGCGACGCGCAAGAGTCCGCTGGCCCTGTGGCAGGCCGAGCATGTCGCCGATCGCCTGCGTCGGCGACATCAGGGCCTCGAAGTGACGCTGGTTAAAATGACCACTGCCGGCGATCGTTACTTGGAAGCGCCCCTGGCTTCCGCTGGTGGCAAGGGTCTGTTCATCAAGGAACTGGAACAGTGTCTGTCCGACGGCCGGGCCGACCTCGCGGTACACTCCATGAAAGATGTTACGGTGGAGCTACCTGACGGGCTGGCGATCACGGCGCTGCTGGCGCGTGAAGACCCGCGTGATGTACTCGTGGCGTTGGCGGGAACGAAACTGGAAAACCTGGAACCCGGTGCCCGCATCGGCACATCCAGCCTGCGCCGCCAGTCACAGCTGCGCGCGCTGCGCCCGGATCTGCGCATCTCGGATTTGCGCGGCAATGTCGGTACACGGCTGAAGCGTCTGGAAGCGGGCGACTTTGAGGCCATTGTGCTGGCCGCAGCCGGCATCAAACGTCTGGGACTGGAAGGTCGGATCAGCGAGTTTTTACCAGCGGATGTGTTGCTGCCGTCGGCGGGCCAGGGCGTGATCGGTATCGAAACACGCCAGGATGATGCCCGTGTCCGCGCTCTGATCGATCCGCTGAATGATCCGGCCGCCGAAATCTGCATTAATGCCGAACGCGCCGTCAGTCGCCGCCTGTATGGCGGCTGTCTGCTGCCGATCGCGGCTCACGCACAATTGCAGGCTGACAGGCTGTCAGTGCAGGGGCTGGTGGCCCGTGTCGATGGTAGTGAAGTGATTCATGCCACCCGTACCGGCCCCTCGATAGACGCGGAGACGCTGGGACTGGCACTGGCTGAAGAATTGCTGCAGCGGGGCGCTGACCGGATTCTTGCGGAACTGGTTCATGACTGAAACCGTCGATGGCTGAAACGGATCTGCAGGGCTTGCGTGTCTGGGTCACCCGGCCCGCTGACCAGGCGCAGAATCTGATAGACCGCATCAACGCGGCCGGCGGTGAGGCTCTGGCCGTACCCACGCTGGTCATCGTGGCACCGGCTGCGTCCCGGCAACTGCCGGCCAGGGCGCAGGCATTACTCGAACGGGCGCAGACGGTCATATTCATCAGTCGAAATGCGGTAGACTGGCTCTGGCACTGGCTCGGTGCGCAAGCCGAGGGTCTGTGCCGTCAGGCGGCGATCCTGGCTGTCGGGCCGGCGACCGCGGCAGCATTGAACAGGCGCGGTATGGACGAGGTTCAGCTGCCGGAGACAGGGGCTGACAGCGAAGCGCTGCTGAAGCTGCCGGCGCTCAGCCATGAAATTATTCGCGACGCCCGGGTCGTCATCGTGCGCGGTGAAGGTGGCCGTGAGCTGTTAGCTGATACCCTGCGCCGGCGCGGCGCATCCATTGAGTATCTGGAAGTGTATCGTCGTCAGCCAAATGCCGACATGCAACGCAAAATACCTGCGCTCTGGCGTGATCACCCGCCGGCTGTCATCGTGGCGAGTAGTCCGGCCGGACTCGCCGCACTGCTTGAAATGGTCGACGCCGCCGTTCTCTCGGACTTGCGCGCCCGTCCGCTTATCTGTCTCGGTCAGCGGCTTGCCGGCCGGGCGCGAGCGCTGGGTTTTGAACGGTGTTATCCGGTGGCGGCCGAGGCTGGCGACAGCGCCGTACTGAACGTATTGTACGAACTGCAATCGAGGGATCGCCATGACTGAAGAACAAGACAAGTCCCAGGCGGCTGCTGACAGCCCGGATCCGGACAGCGCGAAAAAGAACACCGCGACGGTGGCCGGGACTCACGCGGAACAAGTATCCGGCGGGACCCGGGAGCCGGCCCGCCGCGGAGGCGGGACCGGTATCGCCCTCGTCGTCTTCGCGCTGCTCGCACTGGCGGCTATTGGCGTCAGTCTCTATAGCGTCTATGAAATGCGCGATCTGCATTCGCGCCAGAGTGTGCTCAGTAAAGAGCAGGATGAGCTGTCTGCCGATCTGACTGAGGCCGTCGCCAATCGTGAACAACTGGCGAACGATCTGGCCGAGTTGCAGACCACGCTGTCCGCCACCACCCGCTCCCTGGACGAACTGCGCCAGCGTGAAAAAATGAATAATTTCGACTGGGCGCTGGCCGAGGTCGAATATCTGACGATTATTGCCATGCAGCGTCTGTCACTGGCCCGGGATCCGGATACCGCCCTGGCCGCTATGGAAGCCGCCGCCCGCCGGCTGAAAGATATCGATAATCCCGCACTGATCCCGGTGCGAAAGCAGTACACCGAAGATATCAACGCGCTGGAAGCCGTGCCCGAGATCGACGTGCCCGGTATGGCACTGTATCTGGGCGATCTGATCACGCGCGCTGAACAATTGCCACTGGCTTCCGACGCTGTCGTATCCACAGAGACTATGCCGGCAGATACTGATAAAAGTCCGGTCAGCGGCTGGCGTGGAATCGTGAACGCCATCTGGCAGGAACTGCGGCAACTGGTCGTCATTCAGCGTGAAGATGAACCGCCGCCGGCGCTGATGGCGCCCGACGAGCGTTACTATCTGTATCAGAATCTGCGCATCGAGCTGGCCAGCGCCCGCGCTGCCGTCCTGCGCCGGGATACCAGCAATCTGCAGACCTCGATCGAACTGATACGTGACTGGCTGCAGCGTTATTTCGATACCGATGCAGCCGAGGTCAGCAACGTGCTCGAAGCTCTGGAACAGATGTCGAGCCGGGAACTGGCGCCCGAATTGCCCGATGTCAGTTCGTCGCTGGAATCGCTGCGCGCGTATCAGCGGCGCCAGGCGGATAAGGCAGAAGGGATGGACGGCTAGACCATGCGCATTCCGGGTATCAAAATCCTGTTTCTGATCCTGCTGGCGCTGGCAGCCGCGGTGGCTGTCGGTCTGTTCGCCCACGACTACCCGGGCCATATGGTGCTGCGCCTGCCCGGCTGGCGGGTCGAGACCTCACTCAGCTTTTTTATTGTCGCGCTGGCGGTGGTGATTATCTCGCTGGTGTTGCTGATCCGGTTCCTTGGCGGTCTGTGGCGGCTGCCCCGGCGCATGCTGCAATGGCGCGCCCGCCGCGTACGCCTGCGCGCCGAGGGATATACCCGGCGCGGCCTGCTTGCCCTGATCGAGGGCGACTGGAAACGTGCCGAAAAGATGCTGGTGAAAGGGGCGCATAACAGTCGCGCACCACTGATCAATTATCTGGCGGCCGCGCGCGCGGCACAGGAACAGACCGAACTGAACCGGCGTGACAATTATCTGCGTCTCGCCCATGAGCAGAGCCCGAACAATGACCTCATCATCGGTATCGCGCAGGCCGAGCTGCAGATGAATCAACAGCAGACCGAACAGGCGCTGGCGACCCTCAAGCATTTGTACGATCAGCGTCCCGATCAGGCCCACGTGCAACATATGCTGGTCCAGACCTACAGCCGGGTCGGTGACTGGGAGGCCGTGCTGCAGTTGCTGCCGCAACTGGCGAAAGCACGGCAGATGTCCGCTGCCGAGCGGGACGAACTGGAACTCAGGGCTTACATCGGTCTCATGCATCAGGCCGGACAGCATCGCCATCGCGATTCACTTGATGCCGTCTGGCGCGACATGCCACGGCGGCTGCGTACCGAGCCGAGGCTGATCGAGGTGTACGTCGGCGAGTGTCTGAACGTCGGCGTGACCAGCGACTGCGAGAAGCTGTTGCGACAGACATTGAAGAAGACGTGGCATCCCGGCCTGATTGAATTGTATGGCCGTATTGAAGGACCGCAGCCTGAGAAGCAGCTCGAATTCGCCGAGGGTTTTTTGCAGGATCATCCACGCGATCCGGTACTCTTGCTTTGCCTCGGCCGTCTGAGTCTGCGCAATGGTCTTTGGGGCAAGGCCCGCAGCTATATCCGCCAGAGTATTGATGCGCGGCCCGCACCGGAGTCTTACCGTGAACTCGCCGATCTGCTGCGGCAGCAGGGCGAGCATGAACATGCCTCGCATTACTATCAGCAGGGTCTGGTACTGGCCACGGGTGGCCAGTCGGGGCACGAGTCAAGACAGCTGGAACATCAGCCGCTACCGGCCGAACGCCTGATCAACGGTACGGCCAGCCGCTCATAACGGGCACCGCCGTACTAACCGGGCAGACTGCGGGCGCTGGCCAGCCAGCGCAGCAGCGGCTCCCATTGTTCGCGATCGTAATAGGTGCGCGACGGCGCTATTTCGAAAATACTCAGACCACTCTCGGCGGCGCGGACGTAGTTCTGGCTGGCGCGCAGTATGGTCATGTATTTCAGTTTCATGCCGTTCGCCAGTTTCAGGTGGTCCAGATAGTATTCCAGCTTTGCCGCGGCGAGGGTGTCTTCCCGTACGCGGTTGGCGACGGTTGCCAGCTTGACCCGTTTCTGGGTGATCTTGCGGATCTCGGTGAGTTCGCTGATGAAGTGTTCGGCAGCGCGTATGTCGATAGCTGATGGCAGTACCGGAATCACCACCGTCTGTGCATGCCGGAGGAGGCTGGCGAGCCTGGCACCATGCGTGGCGGCGGGCGAATCAATGACCAGTACGTCGGTGCCGCGCGGCACATCGGTTTTATTGGCAGTGACGGTTGCCGCATGGATTGGTGGCCTATCCGGCGGCCGGATGGCCAGCCAGTCCTTGCAGGACCCCTGTGCATCGCAGTCCGCCAGCGCCACCTGTTCGCCGCGTTCGGCCGCGAACCAGCCGGCTATGTTCATTGCCAGTGTGCTTTTACCGCAGCCACCCTTGGGGTTGAGTACCAGTATCGAATGCATATTGCCCCCGCAAAGTTCGCCGGGAAAAGACAGCTTCCCTGTGTAATGCCTGCTTTATGTCACGTCACGAGTCCACCTGACCCCGACACAACAGTTAAGAAGTATAACGTCTTTTACGCAATCTGCCGCCGACATCACTCGCGCTCGGCCATCATCTGATGAATGACGGGGTAGATGATGAGCTGCATGGCGAAAGTTTTTTTGCCTGCCGGAATGACGATGGTCTCCGGTGTCGACATGAATGACCCCTCCAACATCTCCAGCAGGTAGCGGTAGTCCACCTGTAGTTTCTTGCTGTTGCGGATGTGAATAATGGAGAAGCTCTGATCGTCGGTGGGGATCTCGGCGGCGGCAAACGGGTTCGCGGTATCCACTGTCGGCACGCGCTGGAAGTTGATGTCTGTGCGTGAGAACTGGGGCACGATGTAATGCACGTAGTCGTACATGCGGCTGAGGATCATCTGTGTTGCGTCCGCCGCTGTGTAACCGCGTACGGCCTGGTCGCGGTAAATTTTCTGGATCCATTCAAGATTGATGATCGGAGCGACGCCGATCAGCAGATCGACATGCTGATAGACATCGATGCTGCCGGTCACGATGCCGCCGTGCAGTCCTTCGTAGAATAAAAGGTCGGTGTTCGCTGGCAGGGGCTCCCAGGGTGTGAGTGAACCGGGCGGATGTTGGTGCCTGGCTGCCTCCGCGTCGTTGTGTATATAGTAGCGCCGGCGGCCGGTGCCCTGCTGACCGTATTCGCGGAACAGGGCTTCCAGTTCCTCGAACAGGTTACCCTCCGGACCAAAATGCGTCAGTCGCCGGCCCTCGGCCTCGGCCTGCTCCATTTCCGCATCCATGGCGGCGCGATTATAGCGATGAAAGCAGTCACCCTCGACGATGGCCGGCTTGATGCCCTCGCTGCGAAAGATATTTTCGAAGGCGCGCCGGATATTCGAGGTGCCGGCGCCGGATGATCCGGTGACGGCCACGATGGGGTGCTGTCTGGACATAAATCGGGTTCAGCTGTGTCGATGAGGCTATAGCCTAGCCGTTCAGATACAGTCCTGGCCAGCCTTTCCCACCCGGCCACCCCCGGGTGTGGGTTATAATCATGAACCAGCATGCCTGCGAAGCCACAAGACCGTAGCTCCGACCTGCAGCTTTATCGGCGCCTGCTGGGTTATGTCCGGCCATACAGGCCGCAGTTTCTGATCGCAATCCTGGCCATGGTACTCGTGGCGGTGACCAATCCCGGCATCGCCGCGCTGATGGAACCGATGTTCGACGGCGCTTTTATCGACAAGGATCCCGCCACCATGGTGCGTATTCCCCTGCTGCTGGTCGGGGTGTTTTTCATCCGCTCGCTGGCCAGCTTCGTCAGCAATGCCAGTCTGCAGAACGTTTCCAACCGGGTCATCCTGGATCTGCGCACCGCCATGTTCGCCCGGCTGATGCGGCTCCCAATCCGCTATTTCGATCGCCATACCGCCGGCAGCCTGATGTCGCGGTTTACCTACGACGTTACCCAGCTCAAGGAAACCAGCGTCTATGTGCTGACGGTACTGCTGCGCGACGCGCTGGCGGTGGTGGGTCTGATTGCCTGGATGTTCTACCTGAACTGGCAACTGTCACTGGCGGTGCTGCTGGTAGTACCGCTGATCGTTGGCGTCATGGCGGTCATCCGCAAACGCCTGCGGCGCATGAGCCGGCTGGTGCAGGAAACCATGGGCGATATCCATCACAATCTGGACGAATCGATACACGCGACCCGCGAGATCCGCTTGTACGGCGGCCAGGACCGGGCGAACGACGGTCTGTTCGACGTTGCCGAGCGTCACCGCCGTTTCAGTATGAAGTTTGCCATCGCTGCCGCAGCCAGCAGTCCGGCAGTGCAGTTCATCGCCGCGCTCGCGCTGGCCGGTATTGTCTATCTGGGGACCCAGCAGGCGCTCGCCGACCGCATTACGGTGGGCGAATTCATTTCCTTTTTTACCGCCATGGCGCTGCTGCTGACGCCACTGCGGCATCTGGCCACCCTGAACGAATATCTGCAGCGTGGACTGGCCGCGGCCGAAACCGTATTCGGACTGCTGGATGAGCAGCCCGAACCGTCCGGCGGCAGCGTCGACCTGGGCCGCGCCAGCGGCGAGATTGAATTCGAAGGCGTGAGTTTCAGTTACGATTCTGATCGCGGCCCGGCGCTGAATAATGTCGAGTTTGCAATCCGGCCGGGAGAGTCGGTCGCGCTGGTTGGCGCCTCCGGCAGCGGCAAAACCACGCTGGTGAACCTGTTGCCACGTTTCTACGATCCGGATCAGGGACACATACGTTTTGATGGCCACGATATCCGCGAACTGAGCCTGGAATCCCTGCGCGCCAATATCGCCATGGTGCGTCAGGATGTGGTGTTACTGAATGACACTGTCCGTAACAATATCGCCTATGGTTCCCTGTATTCAGCCGACGACTTGGCCGTAACCGCAGCGGCCGAGGCTGCCCAGGCCATGGGGTTTATCCGTGCCCTGCCGGCCGGCATGGAGACGATAATCGGCGGGCGCGGTATGAGTCTGTCCGGCGGTCAGCGTCAGCGTCTGGCCATCGCCCGGGCGCTGCTGAAGGATGCCCCGATTCTGATACTGGACGAGGCCACGTCGGCGCTGGATTCCGAGTCCGAGCAGCAGTTTCAGCGGGCCATGGAGGCAGTGATGAAGGACCGGACCTGCATCATCATCGCCCACCGGCTCAGTACCGTCCAGCAGGTCGATCGCCTGATCGTGCTTGATCACGGCCGTATCGTCGAAAGCGGCAGCCATGCCGATCTGCTCTACCAGGGTGGTGCCTATGCGCGTCTGCACAGTCTGCAGTTCACTACGGCCGCCGAGGCCGAGTCCGGCTGATCACTCTGGCCGGAGGTAAACGGCCGGGAGATCCTGATCTCATCAGGGCATTAGTACACGGCGGGCCGGAAAGCCCCGATCGCGGTTCGCAATTGTTTGAGTTCATCATGATCAGCGGATTGGTCCGCATAACGGATTGCGATGTATTGTTCCGTGATCTCGGTGATGGAGCGGGCACAGGCCGGGAAACGCCGCCTGGCCCGGATGGCAAAATCCCGCGGGCCTTCGTAACTGTTGCGTGACATGCCGGCTCTGGCGAGTTTGCGGCAGAAGCGATTGTAGAGTCTGCGGGCGGTGTCGGTACGGTCTCGCGGTTTGACCAGCACCACGAGGGCGGTGATAACAATGGCAATGCCCATGATTGCCGCCAGCCAGACAGCCAGTTCCTGCCAGCTGCGATAGTCGATACCCATACGATTGAGCAGGACACGCTGGCGCGACTGGGTATAGCCCAGCACCCACTGATTCCACTGCGTGTTCAGCGCGTCCCAGTTGTCACGGAGGTTCAGCAGGGTCCGGCCAACCCAGGAATTGCGGTCCAGTCCCAATGGCTGGGCAATGGTGTCCGGCAGGGCGCCACCGAGCCCGTCACGGATACGCGCTGGCGACACGGCGGCAGTCGGGTCGACCCGTTGCCAGCTGTCGTTCATCCAGACTTCGGTCCAGGCATGGGCGTCGCGCTGGTAAACCACGTAGTAGCCGCCGACCGGGTTCAGCGTACCTCCCTGATAGCCCATGACGATGCGGGTCGGAATGCCGGCCGCGCGCATCAGCACGGTAAAGGCAGCGGCGTAGTGTTCGCAGAAACCCTCCTTGGTCTCAAACAGAAACTCGTCAACGACATCACCGGTCAGCCGTGGCGGCGTTGTTGAATAGTAAAAAGTCTGGTTATGAAATATGCCCAGCGCCCTGTTGACTATCGCGTCCGTATCCAGACCTTCATCACGCCATTGCCGGGCGAGTGCGACTGCCTTCGGGTGTGCTGCGGGCGGCAGCGCCAGCGCCCGCTCGAAGTCGATCTGATCGACCCCTGTCAGCCGATAATCGGTATAGCCGGTCAGATCGTACTGGCGGCGTTTGCGTATGGTGTCGTCGTCCAGCAATTGATAGTCATGATTGAGGCGGGTACCGTCAGGAATGTCGACCGGCATTTCCAGCGCATAGATCCATTTGCGATCGTGCGGCTCCAGCATCAGGGTATAGTCGATGCCATTGCCGCGCTGGGTGGCTGTGGCTTTGCCGCGCTCGCGCTGCTGGCCCATCAGCCAGACACGCCCGTCGGTATCCCACAGCACCGGACCGCGCCAGTAACGTGCTGATGCCGGGGGTGTCTCGCCATGAAACTCCACCCGGAAAGCGACATCATTGGTGTCGCTCAACTGGCTGATGCTGCCGGGGGTCATGATATCGTCGAGACCGGTCGTGCCGGTGAAAGCATCTTCCGGCATCCCCCACAGGGGTTCAGCGACGCGCGGAAACAGAAAGAACAGGATCAGCATCAGCGGTACAGCCTGCAGCAGCATGACACCGGCGCGCTGCAGTTTATTCAGCACCGGCAATGCCCGCTGCGGATCATTGATATCCAGCAATGCCATGACAAGCAGTATTACAATCGGTGCCATGTAAACCGCGGTGCCGATCGTCTGTGAGTAAAAGAAGTTGGTCACAATCAGGAAAAAGCCCAGGGCGGTACTGACATAAAGATCGCGCGCGCGGCGGGCTTCGAGAAACTTGAAACCACTCAGGACGATCAGCAAGGCAACGCCGGCATCACGGCCGAGCAGGCTGTCGTAATGCAGATAAACACCAAGCACCAGCAGTATCGCCAGCGTGTTGCGCATCAGCATGCCCAGCCAGCGTGCTTGCTGCGAATGCTGTATCCCGTACACCAGTATCAGCTTTATGCCGACCAGCAAGAGACACACCAGCGGTATCCAGGTCGGGGTCTGCCGGCTGTGTGGCAAGACTGCAAGTACGATCGCCAGTGCCAGCCAGAGCCAGTGATGATCCCGGCTCTGGCGCAGTCTGCGCAAAGCGCGCATAGGCGAATGGCTGAGCTGGTTCAGAATATCCATAAAGGCCGATCAGGATCGGAAACGTGCCAGAGCCAGCAGACAGAGATGCCGGTGCTGCGAGCCCTGATCCAGTGGTGTTTCAAAACCCGGCAGTCGTAGACGGTAGCGTAGTCCCTGCCGTTCGGCGTCGACCACCCAGCGACATAACTGGCTGAGCCGGCTTTCGGTATCGCCCAGCGCCCGGGTGTGATCCCAGTTGAATTCGATCTGCCGCGAGCCACTGCCGGCGAAGCGCTTGACCAGGAGTTCCTGACCGCGGGCAACTGCCTTCCAGTCGATACGGCGGGTGGAATCGCCGGGATGATAATTGCGAAAGCCGATGAAATCATCGCTGCCGCTCAGCTGACCAATGCTGTCCTCGCCTTCATAGTCGATCGGTGCCGGCAGCGGCAGCCGGCCAGCCGGTTTGGGGTAGACGACAGCGGTCTGCTCACCATGGAAGTCCGACCAGGTACGGAACAGGCCGAGCGGAAAGCTGCTGGCCATGCGTATCCGCCGTAGTACGTGGATACCACGGCTTTGGGCAGGCAGGGGCAATTCGACAGTGTGCAACTTGTCTGCCGGCAACGATACGGTAACAGTAGCTGCCCGCGGCCGCCCGCGCTGCCGCTGACCGGGCAGATAGCGCAGATCGATACTGAAACGCGCCGCCAGGCCGCGATTGTCGAGGACAACCGGCAGATGTGCGGTTTCGCCTGCAAACACCGGTTCCGGTGCAGCGGTCGACAGCTGCAGGCCGGCCAGGTTGCGGTAGGTATGCAGAATCGTGACCGGCATCAGACTGCCGATCAGAAAGGTCAGCCCGTAGGCAAGACTGTTGTCGTAATTGATAGCGCCAAGCAGCATCACCGTCAGTGCCACCCCGAATAACAGGCCGGCGCTGCTCGGCAGGATGAAGATGCGCCGCCGCGACAGGTTCAGGCTGCGTCTGATCGCAGAGTAGCCGGTCGGGAACGCGAAACCCGCCATGGTGCTGTACTTAAGGGATGGGGACCTGTTCGATCAGGTCGCGGGCCAGTTCGCTGGAGCTGTGGTCGTTATGTTCGCTGTTGGATTGCAGGCGATGACCGATCACGCTGGGCAATACCGCCTGCACGTCATCCGGCAGCACTTCGGCATGACCGTGCAGCAGCGCCCAGCCCTGGGCGCAGCGCAATATTGCCAGGCCGGCACGGGGGGAGAGACCGCTGACGTAGCGGCGCGACTGGCGGCTGTAGTCCAGCAGATCCTGCAGGTAGTCGAGCAGGGCCGGTGCGACGTGGATATTGACGACCGATTCCTGCATGTATAACAGCCGTTCGGGCTGCAACGCCGGTTGCAGGCTGAAGAGCAATTCGCGGCGGCTGCGGCCGGCCAGCAGTTCGCGTTCGGCACTGGCATCCGGATAACCCAGCTCCAGCCGCATCATGAAACGGTCCAGCTGCGATTCCGGGAGCGGAAAGGTGCCGACCTGATTGGCCGGGTTCTGGGTGGCAATGACGAAAAACGGCCGTGGCAGGCTACGGGTCTGACCCTCGATGGTAACCTGGTACTCTTCCATGGCTTCCAGCAGGGCGCTCTGCGTGCGTGGCGTGGCGCGGTTAACCTCGTCGGCGAGAATCACCTGCGTGAAGACCGGTCCCGGATGAAAATCGAAACCACCGGACGCGCGGTTATAAACCGATACACCGAGAATATCGGCCGGCAGCAGATCACTGGTGAACTGAATGCGCTGAAAATTCAGTCCCAGAGCCCGCGCCAGCATGTGTGCCAGCGTGGTCTTGCCAACGCCGGGCTGATCCTCGATTAGTAAATGGCCGCGCCCTATCAGGCAGGTCAGCGCCAGCCGGATAGCATGTTCCTTGCCAAGGATGATCTCGTTGGCCTCGGCGATAACCGTTTCCAGCTCGTCCCGGACGGAACGAACGAATGCCTGTTGCGGCACACTCATTGTTTTAGGGCTTTCTCTCGGGGCTTATTATCAACGACTCAGGCTTAATCCTACTCCGGCCGGTGGCGGACGCCAATGGCAAAAGCGGGAACCCTGTCTAAATTTTGTCCATCAAGGCGGGGCAGTCGGCTCAAGCAGCACCATTGCTGGCGGGCGGGCCTATTCGCCGGCGATGGTCATGCGTTCAATCAACACCGAACCGGTGCGGATGTTGCGGCGCATATCGACATCGCGACCGATTTCGACGATCCCGCGGAACATGTCATTCAGGTTTCCGGCGATCGTGATCTCCTCGACGGGATACTGCAGTTCACCGTTCTCCACCCAGAAGCCGGCAACGCCGCGCGAGTAGTCGCCGGTGATCAGATTGACACCGAAGCCCATAACATCGGTGACCAGCAGTCCGGTATGCATTTGCTGCAGCAGTTCAGTGAAATCATGCCGGCCCGGTTCGATGGTCAGATTATGCACGCCGCCGGCATTGCCGGTTGTTTCCAGCCCCAGTTTGCGCGCTGAGTAACTGCTCAGCACGTAACTCTGCAGAACACCGTCTCTGACCAGATCGCGGCTCCGGGTCGCGACACCCTCGTCATCAAAAGCCGCGCTACCCATCGCACGGGGAAGATGGGGTTGTTCGTGGATATGCACGTAGGCGGGGAAGATGGTTTCGCCGAGTTTATCCACCAGGAACGAGGCGCGCCGATAAAGGTTGCCACCGGATACGGCAGCCACGAAGTGGCCGAACAGACTGCTCGCGAGCGGTGCTTCGAACAGTACCGGGGCGCTGCGGGTGGACAGGCGGCGGGCACCAAGCCGCTGGATGGTGCGCTGGCCGGCGGTCCGGCCGACCTGTTCGGCATTGTCCAGATCGGCGGCGGCGCGCGCCCGCGTATACCAGCTGTCACGCTGCATGCCATGTTCGTCGCGGGCAATAACGGCGCAGTCCAGGCTGTGGCGGGAGAACTGCCAGCCACCGCGGAAACCGTGGCTGTTGCCGTAGTATTCGGCGCCCGACTGAGTGTTAAGGCTGGCGCCGTCGGAATTGCAGATACGACTGTCCATGTCGCGCGCCGCCCGTTCACAGGCCAGCGCCCGTTCGAGCGCCGCCTGCGGATCGATGGACCAGGGATGGTAGAGATCCAGATCCGGTATGTTCGCAGCCATGCGATCGGCATCGGCCAGGCCGGTGCAGGGATCCGCCTTGGTGTGCCGGGCGATGCTGAGAGCCGCGCGTATGGTCTCGGTCAGCGCCGGTTTGCCGAGGTCGCTGGTACTGGCACTGCCCTTGCGCTGCTGGCCGGGTTCACCGACATAAACGGCGACGCCCAGCCCCTTGTCACGCTGATGTTCCAGCGTTTCCACTTCGCCCATGCGTACCGTGGCGGTGAGCCCGTCGCCGACACTGATGTCGGCTTCAGCTGCGTCGGCGCCCTGGCGGCCGGCTTCCTTGATGACAAAGTCGATCAGATCCAGCAGGGCGTCGGGCTGATCGCGTAGCGGGACGAGATTGGCGGCAATTTCAGACACGGTTTGAATCAGATCCAAGCTTGAGGGGGAAATTCATATTGTAACAGATACAAGAATCCGCAAATGAACGCGAATAAACGCAAATAAAGAAGATGAAGATTTCTCACATTCGTTCGAAATGACAGGAACTTTGCTTGGTGATGGTGAAACCGTAATTCCGATGTTCGAGCCCTGAGTAGCATCTATGGTTGCAATTGAAATAACCATTGGCGTTTATTTGCGTGCATTCGCGGACTGCATTTCAATCGTGAAAAAACCATGACCGAAGGTTACAATCCGCGCGATGGATGTATCCGACATTATTGACCCCCTGAATACCGCACAGCGTGAAGCCGTCGCCGCACAGACCGGCAACATTCTGGTGCTGGCTGGTGCCGGCAGCGGCAAGACGCGCGTGCTGGTGCATCGGATTGCCTGGTACGTGCGCACCGGCGAAGCCACACCGCATGGCATTCTCGCAGTGACCTTTACCAACAAAGCCGCCGGTGAAATGCGGGCCCGCACCGAACAGTTGCTGAACACACCGGCAGGCGGTATGTGGGTCGGTACCTTTCATGGTCTGGCACACCGGCTGCTGCGCGCGCACTGGCGGGAAGCGAATCTGCCTCAGGACTTCCAGATCCTAGACAGCGAGGATCAACTGCGCACCGTGAAACGGGTGCTGCGCGGCCTGAACCTGGATGAAGCCCAGTGGCAGCCGCGCGAAGCGCAGTGGTTCATCAACGCACGCAAGGAAGAGGGTTTGCGTCCGGCGCACATCAACGATCACGGTGATCAGACACTGGCGCAGATGATCCGCATTTACCAGGCTTATCAGCAGAGCTGTGATCGCGGCGGTCTGGTTGATTTCACCGAACTGCTGCTGCGCGCGCATGAGCTGTTTCGTGACAATGCTTCACTGCTGCAGCATTATCGCCAGCGATTCCGGCATATTCTTGTGGATGAATTTCAGGATACCAATGCACTGCAGTATGCCTGGTTGCGGCAGTGGGTTGGTGACAGTGGCTGCCTGTTCGCCGTCGGTGACGACGATCAGTCGATTTACAGCTGGCGCGGCGCGCTGGTCGAGAACATGCAGCGCTTCAGGCGCGATTTCGCCGATACCCAGATGCTCAGGCTGGAGCAGAATTACCGATCCACGGCCACCATTCTCAAGGCCGCCAACCATCTCATCAGTCATAACAGCAGCCGGCTCGGCAAACAGCTGTGGACCGAGGGGGACGATGGCGATCGGATCAAACTGTTCACCGCTTATAACGAACAGGACGAGGCACGTTATGTCGTTGACGAGATCGCCAATGCCAAATCGCGCGGTCGGGCGTATAGAGATCTGGCGATTCTTTATCGTGTCAGTGCGCAATCTCGCGTTATTGAAGAGGCCCTGGTGCAGTCGTCGATTCCGTATCGTATTTATGGGGGCATGAAGTTCTATGAGCGCGCCGAAATCAAGGACGCGCTGGCTTATATCCGGCTGGCGATCAACAGGGATGACGATGGTTCGTTCGAACGTATCGTCAACGTACCAACCCGCGGTATCGGTCAGCGAACGCTCCAGGAATTGCGCGATGTTGCCAGACAGCAGCAGATCAGCCTGTGGCGGGCGGCGCTGTATCTGCGCGAACATCAGTTGCTGGCCGCCCGTGCACTGTCAGCGCTGGAGAGTTTCCTGCGGCTGATCCACGATCTCGGCAACGAGATCGCCGAACTGGATCTGTACGAAGCGGTTGAAACAGCCATCAACCGCAGCGGCCTGATCCCGCATTTCAAGAAAGAAAAAGGCGAACGCGGCGTCGCCCGCCTGGAAAATCTGGATGAACTGATCCGCGCCGCCCGCGAGTTCCGCATGCCGGCTGACGCCGACGAGGCGATGACGCCGCTGCAGCAGTTCCTCGCCAATGCCGCGCTCGAAGCCGGCGAGGCCCAGGGTGACGAACACAGTGACTGCGTTCAGTTGATGACACTGCATTCCGCCAAGGGTCTGGAGTTTCCGGTTGTCTTCATGATCGGACTTGAGGAGGGTCTGTTTCCCCATCAGCGTTCCAGTGGCGATGCCGTACAGCTCGAGGAAGAACGGCGGCTATGTTATGTCGGGATTACCCGCGCCCAGCAACAGTTGACCCTGACCCATGCCGAGCATCGCCGGCTGCACGGTTCGGATTTTTATGCGCCGCCGTCGCGCTTCCTGCGCGAGCTGCCGGAAGAACTGATCGAATCGGTGCGTCTCGGTGGCTGGTCTGCACCGATTCAGACGCCTGGCCGTGCTGCAGGACGGTTCGCTCCGAAGGCCACCGAAGAGGCCGGATACATGCTGGGCCAGCGGGTTATGCACGCCAAGTTCGGAGAAGGCGTGATTCTCAATCTGGAAGGCAGTGGCAGCCAGATCCGGCTGCAGGTCAATTTCGAGACGGTGGGAGCGAAGTGGCTGGTGGCGGCCTATGCCCCTCTTGAGGCCGTATGACCGCCACTCCGGTATTTTTAAGAATGATAAAAAGCGGCTTTTGATACCGTCTTCAGTTGTTGGTCAAGCCTGCCGGGGAGTCCGGTTACTGACTCTTTTCCACCATGTAATCGACGGCGGCTTTGACTTTATCGTCGCTCAGGTCCGGATTGCCGCCCTTGGCCGGCATCGGCATGCCGCTGTCACCCTGAAAGCCTTCTATGGCATGCTTGTAAAGCGTATCGGCTCCCTGCTCGATCCGCGGTGCCCAGGCCTCGGCATCACCCAGCTGCGGGATGTTGGGAATGCCGGTGCCATGGCATGACAGGCATGTGCTTTCGTAAACAGCCTTGCCTTCGCCGCCGTTATTCGTGGCTTCATCGCTGTCGGCTGCGGCTACCTGGGTGTCGCCGCCTTTGTCTTCGGCGGTGTCGCTGGCCGCCTGATCCGAATCGGCCTCGGTTTCATCGCCGGTCTGAACTTCCCCGACCGGCGCCGTGCGGTCGGCTATGCGTTGTTCCCGTGTATCCCTGTCACCGTACTGAACGTAACTACCGGCGATGCTGGCGGCAATAAAAAACACCACCATCAATATCGCCAGAATGACCACCACGATGGAAAAATTGCGGAAAAACGCTCGGTCTTTTTCTAGGCTCATGTTTACTCCCGTCCGGCTTGCAGCCCGCAAGCATGTCGTTATTTTTGGCGGCTAAAGTATACCCGCTGATGGTCGCCGGGCAAACTGGCTCCGTGCGGGCTGTCAGGCGGCCGATGCCCTGTTACGTTAGCGGCAGAATATGGGACAATACAAGCTGCTGTACAACGTTTCCCGTACCTTGGTTCGGGACAGATTGGCGCCCGTAGCTCAGTTGGATAGAGTACCGGTTTCCGAAGCCGGTGGTCGCAGGTTCGAATCCTGCCGGGCGCGCCATATTATTTTCGAAGGTGTTCGCAGAGCGTATTTTCTGCTTCATGCACGACGCAGGATTCGGACCTGCGACCATATCAATAATCCGGTTCGACAAGCCGCGTCAGCGGCGCAGAACGGCCGCAGGCCGGCCCGGAGGGCGAGCGCGAAGCGCGAGTAATCCTGCCGGGCGCGCCATATCCATATAAAATAATAAAGGGTCACCAGATGATGACCCTTTTATTTTGCAGTGTTCAGTAGCCGGATTCTAATCTCCGGCCGAATAAACGGTCCGGTCCGACAAGTCGCGCCAGCGGCGCGGAACGGCCGCAGGCCGGCCCAAAACATGTCGGGCAATTTAATGTATGGCAGGCGG